>DLYJ01000073.1 GCA_003447785.1 Treponema sp. | reverse complement strand
GTACCCTTTTTGATAGCACGGTCAATGTTATCTTTTGGCATGTTGGCAGCACGTGCTTTAATAATAACTGTACGAAGGCGCGGGTTTGAGTTAGGATCACCACCACCCATTCTTGCGGCAATAGAAATTTCCTTAATGAATTTAGTAAAAAGCTTACCGCGTTTTGCGTCGGCCAAACCTTTAGCATGTTTAATGGTTGCCCATTTACTATGTCCTGACATTCAAATACTCCTATAAAAATATGTTTAATAAGTTTATCACAAAATCTATTTTTTTATCAAGCCTTTAAGCGCACTTGAGGCTTTATCTTTAGCGGCGCCGGTGGCAGCAGAAGCGGCTTTCTTTTCAAGTTCTTTCTTCTTTGCCTGAAGTTCCGAACTGATTGAATCCATACTCTTGTTTGAAGCATTGATTTTGGAAGAAATGTCGCTGAACTGGCTCAGATACTTCTGGGCACCGTCGGAAGAGCCGAGCTGGTCCTGAACCTTCTTCATAGCTTCTTCTTTGACATTTGCCATCTCCTTGTCCGCAACAGATTTAATTGCATTTGCAAGAAGCCTGTCAAAGTCAGTGCTGATATTCATGTCGATTCCCTTAGACGGGCTGAATCCGACCTTTGCTCCGGCAGTAAGATTATTGATGCTGGAAAGGGCATTTGAATAAATTCTGTTTGCAGTTTCACCGTCAAGAGGTGCAGAAGAAACTGTAACAGGGCTCATGGCAAGGTTTCCGTTGAGGGCAAAACTAAAGTCTTCGTTTGCAGTAAGTTTTGCACCGATTGTGCTCAAACCGTCAAACTTAGGCATTCCCGCTGAACTTACTTTTTTTGCAAGGTCCATTACCAGAGGGAAGTTATTACCACTGTATTCACCTGTAATCAATGATGCAGTTGAATCTGTGCGTGAGTCTACAACGAGGTTTGCGTTATGAACTCGTTTTTCCTGATTGTAAATTCCTTTGATAACCCATGGCTGGCCGCGCCTGTTCATGTCGCTTGAAATATTTGTGGCATTGATTTCAAGTCCCTTCCCGCTTCCGTGTACTTTTTCAAGAAGGAACTTCGGATAAGGGTCGGCTTTCCAGTAAACATCCCGGCCTGCAAAACGTCTGCTTTCTTTTTTTGCAGTTTCCTTTGCCTTTTCGTTGGCCTTTTTGGCTTCTTCCGGGTCAGAAGATGAACTTTTCATCGAGCCCGCATAAGAAATCAACTTTTTGAGGTAAGGATAATACTGTCCCAGGAGTGCGTAACCTGCCTGATTGATTGTATCAGTGATTAGTGCACGGCTTTTATTGATATCGAGAACAGAAAGTGAATCGTTCAGAAGTGCCCTATCAGAAGCAATTGCATCATTGAGTTTTTTCCTGAGTTCCTCAACTTTTTTCTGATCGCCTTCAAAAGATGTAAGGGAAGAACTGAGCGTGTTCTTTGCTGTGTTTGTTTCTTTAACGGCAGAATCAATTTCCTTAATCAGGGCTGCAGCTTCTGCGGCAGTTTTTACGTTGCTTACGTTAAGCGAAGCCATTTTTGAAGTCTTTGATTTAAGGTCATCAACTGACTTCTGGATTTCTGCAGGTTTATTTTTCCATGCTTCTACGAGAGTCTTGAGTTCTTCTTCAACTTCTTTTGCAACCTTCTGAGACTGAAGGTTTTCCTTGAGGTTTTCAGAAATTTTTGACGGATCGTACATTGCAAAAAGTTCAGCAAATGCATTTTTTGCAGCGTCAGTATCGGTTCCTGCCTTTTCCTTCAGGCTTGCATAGAATCCGGTTGAATCAGTCTTTTCTTCCTGTTTCTGAGCAGGCTCAGGTTTAACCGGAAGTTCGCCGCTGATTGTGCGTTCGGTATTTGTATCGATTCCGGTGATTTCTACATTTTCTGAAACAAGACGACCGCGAAGAAGCTGTGTAAGGTTGAATTTTAAGTCCAGCTTATCAAACTGGAAAATGTTTTTCATCGGGTCATCAGAAGATGCCTGTGCAAGCTTATTGATTGTAAAGCGGGAATTCCAGAATTCAATATTTACGGATTCAATATCACATTTTGCGCCAAAAATGCCCTGCATTGCAGAACGGATTCCCCATTTGGCAACCGGATTTTTAAAGATTGTAACTGCAAGTCCGATTGCAGCGATTACAACTGCCACTGCAATGAATGAAACGTAGTTGATCCGGCCCTTGTTTTTAGCAATGTCTTTTGCAATTGTCTTGAGGCGTGTAATGTCCTTCTTTGTAAATTCAGCATCTGAAGGAATTTTTAAAACTTCCCTGCCCTTTTTGTCCTTTGAGTCCTTAAAAAGTTCTGTGACAAAAGTTTTGTCCGATGGAACATAAAGTTTACGGACAATTTTTTTATCAAACTGCTTTTTTGTGTAAGCCTTTTTAAAAAGCGGAGGAAGTTTTTTTGCAGTCAGTTTTTTAACTGTTTTCGGCTTTTTTTCTTCTGGAGCCTTTACTTCTTTTTTTTCAGCCATTAGTTTCCTCCTGCCGCAGAAGCGATTTTTGAAATCAAAGGAATTTTGTTGATAACCTTTGCAATTTTTGAATTACGGATAAAGTCTGTTGCATATTTACGCCAGATGTAAACAAAGAATCTTCCCAGAAAGTAAACAGGAACGTAAAGTACGATTCCGCAGAGGAAAGAGCCCATAACCACAGAGTTGTTGAATTTTGTAAATGCAACGAAGGGAATGTCCAGCAGGGTTCCGAAAAGGCCTGAAAGCGCCGGAATTGTGAGGAAGGCGTAGCCGACTGTGTCAAACAATCCGTCAAAGGCAGGAGAAATCGCCGCACCGATTAAAGTCATAATCAGATATGCAGGTTTATTTATTCTGACAAAAAGAATAAAAACAAAGACCAGATACCACAGAAGATTATCCTTCGGCATCAGACCAAGAATTGTTCCGCATGCAAAAGCATGGGCAATTTCTGCAGGATTAACGTTAGCGTTAAGAGCCTTTAATAAATTTGTGATAAACTTAACCATGATATCTATTTTACCATAATGCACAAAAATGTTACAATTAATAAAAATGAATTCTGGTAAAACTTTAGTAATTGCAGAAATAGGAACCTCACACGGCGGCAGCCTTGAAAAGGCAAAAAAGCTCATTGACGGAGCAAAGGAAGCCGGCGCAGACATAATTAAATTCCAGTGGGTGTACGCAGAAGAAATTCTCCACCCCAACACAGGCTTTGTAAATCTTCCCACAGGTAAAATTCCTCTGTATGACAGATTTAAAGAACTGGAAGTAAAGCCGGAGTTTTTCCGGGACTGCCTTGAATACACAAAGAGCCTGGGAGCAAAGTTTATGTGTTCTCCTTTCGGTCTGCGCTCCCTTCACGAGCTGATTCAGATTCATCCGGATTATATTAAAATCGCAAGTCCCGAACTCAATCACTATCCCCTTCTGAAAGAACTTAAAAATTCAAACCCGGGAATTCCTGTAGTTTTAAGCAGCGGAGTAAGCAGAAAGGAAGATATTCAGAAAGCCCTGGCCATCACGGGAACAAAAAACGTAACGCTCCTGCACTGCATCACAAGTTACCCTGCCCCGGAAGATGAATACAACGTGCGCCTCATAGACACACTGAGCCGTGACTTTAACATCGCCACAGGAATCAGCGACCATTCCCTGGACCCGGTACTTGTTCCATGCCTTGCAGTAAGCCAGGGCGCACAAATGATAGAAAAACACATTACCCTGAGCAAGGAAACAGACGGACTTGACGACCCGGTAGCACTTGATCTTGAACAGTTTGCCCACATGTGCTTCTGCGTTCATCAGAGTGACGCTGTTTTACGGCATTACGGATTTGAACGGGGACAACAGGAAATCATCACTCAGATGGAAGACCAGTACGGCAATGAGCGCGTACAAAAAGTTCTTGGCAGCGGAATCAAAAAACTTGCACCGTCGGAAGAAGCAAACTACGGCCGCACAAACCGGAGCTGTCACTTTATGAGGGATTTTTCAAAAGGCCATGTAATTCAAAAAGGCGACGTGGAAGTTTTGCGCACGGAAAAGGTCTTAAGCGTTGGAATCGGTCCTGAGTTTTATGAAAGTCTTACCGGCAAAGTCCTGACGCGGGATGTAAAAAACGGAGCGGGCGTTCAGGAAGAAGATTTTAACTTTAAAAAATAGTTTTTACTAGACGGTGCCCGCCATTTTGAGTAATATGTGGACATGGCTAATTTAATTCAACCCCGTGTCCTTAAAGGGTTCAGGGACATTCTCCCCGCTGCAGAAATTGAACGCAGCAGTCTTCAGGAAAAAATCATTGAAGTGTACAGATCTTACGGCTTTGTACCAATCGATACTCCGGTTCTTGAGTATTCAGAAATTCTCCTCCGTAAGTCAAACGGCGAAACTGAAAAACAGGTATTCAGATTTTTAGACAACGGCAAGCGCGATGTTGCCCTCCGCTTTGATCTGACCGTTCCCTTCGCACGCTTTACAGCAGAACACGAAAGCGAACTTTACTTTCCGTTCAAGCGCTACCATATTGCAAAGGTATGGCGCGGAGAAAAACCTCAGGCAGGACGTTACCGGGAATTTGTTCAGTGCGACATCGACACTGTGGGTACCGACAGCGCCTGCGCAGACTTTGAAATTCTTTCGGTAATGCGCGCCGCATTGAATAAAATCGGCGTAAAAAACATCACAATTCACGTAAATCACCGCGGAATCTTTAACCGCTTCCTGGAAAAGCTGGGTGTACTGGACAAAAGCGAAGACATTCTGCGCTCCGTTGATAAACTTGCAAAAGTCGGAAAAGACGAAGTAAAAAAGGAACTTGCAGAGTTTACGGGAGATAAAGCTAAGGCAGATCAGATTCTTGAATACATCACCGAAGAAAAGGATTTTGATTCAACACTGGCTAAGATTGAAAAACTTGCCGGCGGTCCTGCCGAAGACACTCAGCGTATGCGTGACATCCGTCAGATGATGATTGCCGCCGGAATCGAAGCAACCTACACCCTCGACCCGTCAATTACCCGGGGACTTGATTACTACACAGGAATCGTATACGAAACCTTCCTCAACGACCTGCCTTCAATCGGTTCGGTTTGTTCTGGCGGAAGATATGATAACCTTGCAGGTTTATACACAAAGACAAGACTTCCGGGGGTTGGTGCAAGCATTGGTCTTGACCGCCTAATCGCAGGTCTTGAACAGCTTGGAAAAACTACTCAGAAAGGAAGTTATCTCGACGCAGAAATCTTCTGTACTGACATCAGCCTTTCAATTCATTACCAGGGAATCGCATCAAAACTGCGCCAGCTGGGCGTTAATGTGGAAGTTTTCCCTGAAGCAAAAAAGATGGGCCAGCAGTACGCCCTTGCAGAAGCAAAATCCATCCACTGGGGCATCCTGATTGAATCAGGGGATGTTGATTCAAACACTGTGACATTAAAAGATCTGACCAACAGAAAGATGTACAATTCTATCAGTGTTGAAGAAGCAGCAAAACTTATTCTTGCAAAATAAAAGGTGAGTTTTCGCCGACCCTATAGTTCTCTGGCGGCGGTCTGGGCCTTGAGCTTGTTTGAGAAAACCCTCAGGCAGTTCTGGGGAACCCAGCCCTCGTCAAAGGCATACCAGGTTTCCATGCTTTCATCCACGGGAATCGTCTTTTTACCCTGCACCATTAAAATCTGACCACGCTTAAAATGTGTAACTACGTCTTCTTCGTAGCCCGCATTCCTGTGACATGCCACATAAGGAGCAGTAATCAGGACCCATTCAACGCCGGGCTCCAGGGAAAGCGGCTGGCTGTCATCAAATTTAATTTCGGCCTTTCTGTTAAGGCAGGATGAGAGGCTGAGGACAATAAATAAAGCAGAAAGTGTTTTTACAATGGTTTTCATTTTTAAATCCGTATAATTCTATTCAAGAGTTTCAACAAGAGCCTTACAAACCTGGGGATAAATCAGCATATCGCTGTCCACAAAGTTAAGGGTTGGAATCTCGGCAAGTTCTGCCCATCTGTATTCGGTGTGTTCTGTTAAGGCAAAAGGTTTTTGAATTCCGTCATG
>DLYJ01000150.1 GCA_003447785.1 Treponema sp. | reverse complement strand
ACTTCAAAAAGGGCAGCCTTTTTTATGTTTAAATGAATAAGGTAAATTGCTATCGCAATTTGTTATTTGCATAAAAAAAGCACCCAGTTAAGGGTGCCGTATCATCCGAGATGATTACCGAGGCTATTATCCAAAGATTCACTCGGCTTTTCACTTATAAAATAGTGTAGTAATATGGATTTGTCAAGAAAAATTACTCCATTTTCTACTTTTGGAAATCCTTCTGCCAGTTATCAATATTTGCATTACCCATTCGTTTGAGAAGTTTTTCAGCTATTTGCGTTCTGTTTATCAGATACATATTTCTATGAAAGACCGATATTTCTTCAACAATTTCTTTCACATCGCAAAACTTAGCAAGAATTTTTAATAAATCATAATACGAAAGATTCTTATGTGTACAACCTATAGAATTTTTCAATTCTCTATAATTATTTAGCTCTGGAATTCCAAGTAATTTAAATCGAGTTATTAGTTCCAGATGAGCACAACAGTTTCGTGCATATTTTAATGTATGAAGAATTTGTTGGAACAAATCATCATCCTGCAATAAAAGTCCAAAATCGCTCAAAACTTTTGTTTTTATCACATCTTTCTGGAAGCAATATGTAAAATATAAATCGCCAAAACTGAAATCTTTAATGATTACCCAGAACGGTGGTTTATTATAAGTTCTTACATAATCTTTTTCACGTTTTTTACGTTCAATAAAACCTAACTTAACTGTTCCGTTTAGCATTCTTGTATTACGCTTAAAAAGATCAAAAGTCATAAAGGTAGAATAAAGATAATTGTTAGTAACGCTAGGTGTCTGATAATACTGACGCTCTCTATAATTGAGTGTGTCTTTAATCGTTGTACAAAACTGACTTGAAAAATTATAAGCTAGTGAAGTTTTTAATCGAGCTTCCACCTCAAAAATTTTCTGCAAGGTCAGAATTCTTAGTTTCGTATCAAACTTGTAAATCTCATAAAAATCTTCAAAAAGAATGTTTTCGTAATCTTTTGGTTTAATAGACTTGAGTAGGATATTTTCTGTTCCATTGATAATATCAAAATAATTGTATTTTTTAAGAAGTTCTTTTGCAGTCTGCTCATCATTGAACTGGAGATTTCGTGATTTAAGCAAAAGTACCTGTTCGTCAATTGTTTTGAATTCTTTATCTATCGCCATAAAATCAATTTAACACGGTTTGGTATTTTTGTCTTTCATAATATGGTATTTAAAAAAAGAAGTCCGCAGTCCCTATCGATGCAAAGCACCCACTGCAAATACAGGAGAAGGACTTCCGCGGCTCACGGTTTTAATAAACCATTTTTTATTGCTGGATCAAAATACTTTTCTATAATGTGAGCAACAAGATTTTTGTAATGATACAGACTTTTTTCATATTGTTCTCAATTTTTCAGTGCAAATTTTGTGTTACGCAACTGCACTCTCCGAAAAAAGAGGAAACGAAAAGTGCAATCGTGTAACACAAAGGAGCAAAATGCCCCCTTGTGCAAAAATGTCATTGCCTGGCGTTACGCCATGTCATTGCCGTGCTCAAGGGCATGGCTTGTCGCCCTTGCTTAGCACGGCAATCTTTTACATTACTTAGTTGTAAGTACCAGTAACAGTTTTCTTAGCATAAACAGTAGCATCTGATTTAAGAGCTTTCTTGACATAGAAGCTGTTTGTAATCAAAGAACCTGTTGAGTAGTCAACAGAAACTGCGGCAGCGTAGTTACCAGTTGCAAGACCATAATCTTCATAAAGTTTGTCGCCACTTGCATTTGTTACTTTAGCCAACGTAATGTTGTCGTTGACAGCAGTTGTTTCAACTTTAACAATGTCATTGTATTTGTCAGTTTCAGTGATAACAACTTTGTACAAGCCGTATGTGTAATTTGAAAGGGCATCTGTAGTATCATTAATTTCAGTATCAACGATTGTAACAGCCTTAACTTCATTACCACTAATTGTAAATTTACCGAAGTTAGCATCAACTCCATTTACAGAAACATCAGCAGAATCAACTTCTACAAGCGTGTAAACAGTATTGTCTGTCTTACCTGTCTCAGAAGCAGTTACCTTAATCAAATATGTGCCAGCGGCAGCATCAGTGATGTAAACTGTGTATGAGTCTTCTTCACCATTATTGTTAGCAAGCGCAATAGAAGTGAATGAATCAGCGGCGTATGTCATGACTGCACTTCCGTCAGCATCGTCTGCAAGTTTAACATAAGAAACGGCAAGAGTCTGGTTGTAGTATGTACCATTCTTTGTTACGACAATCTTGATTGTGTCTGCAACGCCAGTTGCATCATTGTTGTAAGGATTTGCGGTAACTGATGGAACGCCAGTCTGAGCATAAGCGAATTTAGCAAGTGAAGCCTCGTTGTCGCTTGCTGTATAAGTACCATAATATGTTCCGTCTGTATGGACGACATGATATGTATAAGCAATCGTGTTGTCAGAGAGAGAATCATCGATGTAGTAAACGGCTGAAACATTTGCAGAAGCATCTGTTTCTTCACCAGAAACAACACTTCCTTCTACGCTAACCCATGTATTGTCTGCGTCAGAAGAGCGGTAAACTTTGTAGTTTGTTGTCTCTGTGTTTTCGCCTGTTGCCTTGAGCTTTGCAGGAGTCCAAGAAATGCGTGCTTTGTTTTCTGCAATCCATGTAGCAGATGTGTCTTTTGTAGCAGATGACTCGCCGATGTTTTTAACTTCTACAGAGCCGAGCTTAACATAGGTCGATGTATAGAGAGAAGAAACTGAGTCAATTTTTGCAACTGCAACATAGTTTCCGGCAGATGTGATTGCAGAAGCGTTCTTGAATTCTGCCTTGTAGTCTGCTTTATAGTTTGCTGTCGTAGCATCGCTGATAGCAGCATTTCCACGAGCTTCATATTCGTTTGCGTCCAAAATCGTAACGCCATATTTGAAACCGGCAGTAGCAGGATACTCAGCATATACATAGCCGTCTGTTGTAGAAACAGTTGCGTTCTTTGAGAGGTTTGTTGAGTCGAGCTTTTTGAAGTAGTCCTTTGAGTAAGAGTCTGTAAAGTCAGCGACATTTGTGCCTGCTGTCGGAACAATTGCTGTTACAGAAACAGAAGCCTGGCTGCTTTTTACATAAACAGCACGAGATGGGTCAGAAGAACTTACAGCAATAACTGTATATTTGTATGATTTTCCGTCTGAAAGAACATGGTCGCTTGCAGCGATATCTGCATATTCAGTTTTAGTGCCAGAAACGGCAGCGATTTTTGTTGATGAGCTTTCGCCGTCTGTAGTGCGATAAAGTTCAAAAGACTCAGCACCAGCAATTGGCTCCCAAGTGATGTAATTAACGCCTGGATAAGCCTTTGCGCTTACGCTTGGTGAAGCAAGCTGGAGTACAGTGTCTGTAGCGCCAGAGTAGTCATCGCCTTCGGCACCGCAGGAAATAAGTGCGGCACTTGCCAACAAAGTGAGGGCGGCGGCACTAACTGAAAGAATTTTTTTCATATCTTTCTCCTATTTTTGATATAATTCCTTAATACAAAAGAATTTCGCTAGAAAGGTACCCCCCCCCTCGCTTTGTCAAGAGGAAATTAAGTTTTTCATAATTTTTTGTTAATTTTTGCTTTGGAGAAATTTTAATTTTTTGGGTTTTTGGAGTTTTTTTGTCACTGCGGAACAATTACAGCCAACACTTCAAAAAAAGTGCGAATCCTTGCAATTCTGACGAGGAAATTCATATTCTTCTCTCTAATGGTGAGCATAAAGGAGCTGAGCACGAGCGAATTTTCTATAATTTTGCGAACCAGCTCATAATCGAAAGTGAGTCTGGCACTGCAGAAAATTGCTACGATTTAAAAAGAAATGGGGGCTGCCCCATACTTTTGGGACAGCCCCTTTTGTCTTAGCAGTTGATAAGTCTGAGGATGCTCTTGTTGAAAAGCATGCAGAGAATGTCTAGAACCCAGATGATATTCCATCCGAGAAGGAGACGAAGGACTGCCGCTACATATTTTTTCTCAGAAAAACGTGTACAGAATCCAAGAATAAATGATGTAACAGGAATGATTGCAAGAATCAAACTGATAAACCAGTTAATACCAAAGTAGTCATGACCTCTAGCCATTTTAATTCCTCCATAAAGTTTATAAAGTAAATTTTAATTCAATCACAGTGATTGTCAAGCAAAATTGAATTCTATCAGAAAAATCATCTTGCATACAGAATATTCAATTCCTTTAACCATGCACTTTTGCTGTCCGCGTCTGCTCCGTAAAGCATGTCGCTCCTCATGCGCCAGCTCCAGTTTGCCTGCCCTGTTCCCGGTGTGTTCATGCGGCAGTCACTTCCAAAGCCAAACAAGTCCTGTTCAGGGATGATTGCAAAGCCGGCACAGCTTGAATAACAGAGGCTTACGAGGGAACGGCACAATTCGCCGGAAGAACGCATTGCCCAGGCTTCATCGCATTCAACACGGCGGCCTTTGACATAAGATGCAACGAGGCAGAGACACTCATCGTTCATCGCGTTGAGGCTTCCCTGAGTTGTATCGTTGTCGTGGGTGCCCGTGTAAACTACGCAGTTTGCTGTCGTAAAATTGTGGGGCAAAAATGAATTAAGCAGTGCTCCGCCGGAAAACTCTGCCGTGTCAAAACCAAACTGAAGGATTTTCATTCCCGGGAGCCCTGTTTTGTCGCGAAGAACGCGAACCGCGTCCGTGATGATTCCAAGGTCTTCTGCGATTAAAGGAAGTTCGCCCAGCTGCTTTTTAAGTTCATTAAAAAACGCAATTCCTGGTCCTTTGAGCCACTTTCCCTTTACGGCGTTTTCTGCACCATACGGAACTGCCCAGTAAGTGTCAAAACCGCGGAAGTGATCGATACGGATATAATCTGCGAGGGCAAGATTGTGTTCAACTCTCTTAATCCACCAGCTGTAATTGTCTTCTTTCAGGGCCTTCCAGTCGTACAGCGGGTTGCCCCAGAGCTGGCCGGTCGGGCTGAAATAATCAGGCGGAACTCCAGCTACAACCTTCGGAACTCCGTTTTTGTTCAGCTGGAAGAATTTCTGGTTTGCCCAGACGTCAGCGCTGTCAGGACTTACAAAAATCGGAATGTCACCGATTATCTCCACTCCGCTCCCGTTGGCGTATTCATGGAGGGCCGTCCATTGCCTGAAGGCAAAAAACTGAATTATTTTATAAGCCTTAATTTCCTTTGCGTGAGCGCCCTGCCATTTTGCAAGGGCTTCCTTGTCACGGCCTGCAAGTTCTTTCGGCCATGCCTTGTTCCACATGCCGTCCTTGTCGTAGGCGGTTTTAATGCTCATAAAAAGAGCGTAGTCTGTGAGCCAGAAATCATTTTTTGATTCAAATTCAGCAAATTCTTTTTTGAATTGTGCTCCGCCGAGTTTTTCTGCCCTGGAAGCAATTGTGTTCAACAGGGGAACCTTCCAGTAAACAACGCTTCCAAAGTCAACGTTTCCTTCGGTTTTTATGTATTCAGGGATTTGAATATCAGCCGGATCAGCCCAGCCCCATTCAACAAGGTCGTCAAGGTCAATTAAAAGAGGATTGAGCGCAAATGTAGAAAACGACTGATAAGGGCTGTCGCCGTAGCCTGTGGGGCCCAGGGGCAGCACCTGCCAGAGTCTGGTTTTAGAGTTTGCGAGAAAGTCCACAAAGTCGCGTGCAACTTTTCCAAAAGTTCCGATGCCCGGTGTTCCCGGAAGGCTTGTCGGATGCAGCAAAATGCCGGATTTACGAGATAATTTCATAATTAAAGTATAAACTGAAAAATGAAAGTTGAAAACTGCAAACGTTTAATCTTTAAAATCTGCGTTATCTGCAGGAGATTTTTTCTTTCTCGTTGTACAAAGTTCTTTAATCTAGTAAAGTAGTAGAGTATGGAAAACTTATTAACAATCGATAATTTACAAGTCAATATAGAAAAAAAACAGGTCCTCAACGGAATCAACCTGAGCGTTAATGCTGGAGAGACACATGTTTTGATGGGTCCAAACGGAGCAGGAAAATCTACTCTGGGCTATTCAATTATGGGAAATCCGCGCTACACGGTAACCGGCGGAAAAATCTTCTTTGAAGGCAAGGACATTACTGAACTGAGCGCAGACAAACGCGCCGCCCTGGGAATCTTTCTGTCATTCCAGACTCCTCTGGAAGTTCCTGGAATTTCCCTGGAAAGCTTTATCAGAAATGCAGTTCAATCCCGCACAGGCGAACGGGTTAAACTCTTCCACTTTCAGAAAGAACTCAAGGCCATGATGGAACTTCTTCACATGGATCCGTCTTACGCAGGCCGCGACCTGAATGTAGGATTTTCCGGCGGTGAAAAAAAGAAGAGTGAAATTCTCCAGCTTCTGATGCTCAAACCAAAACTTGCAATTCTTGACGAAACTGACTCAGGACTGGATGTTGACGCTGTACGCACAGTTTCCAACGGAATCAAAGAATACCAGAAACAGACAAACGGCACTTTAATCATCATCACCCACTCAACAAAGATTCTCGAAAGTCTCCACGTAGACAGAACTCACGTTCTTGCAAAGGGTAAAATCATAAAGGATGATGACGGTTCACTTGTTCAAAAAATCAACGAAGAAGGTTTTGAACAGTTTATCGGCTGATTGGATTGAACTAAATTGAATTTAAATTAAACGCTTATGGAAACAGAAAAAACACAGATTTCAGACATAGATACCTCGCCGTACGACTTTAAGTACGAAGAAAAAGGATTTTACCGCAACAAGGCCGGCCTTACTCCGGAAATTGTTGAACAGCTTTCCAGGGACAAAAACGACCCTGAATGGATGCGGGAGTTCCGTCTGAATGCGCTTAAAATTTACAACGAACTTAAAGAGCCTGAGTGGGGACCTGATATTTCGGGACTTCACATCGAAGACATTGCAACCTATGTCCGCCCGAACACAAAAATGCAGGGCAAGTGGGAAGATGTTCCCCAGGACATTAAGGACACATTCGAAAAACTTGGAATTCCACAGGCTGAACGCACAAGCCTTGCTGGTGTCGGCGCACAGTATGACTCGGAACTCGTTTACCACAATCTTCAGGAAGAAGTTGCAAAACAGGGAGTTGTTTACACAGACTTTGAAAGTTCTCTGCGCGGCCCCTATGCGGACATGGTAAAAGAGCACTTTATGCACCTGGTAAAACCTAACGACCACAAGTTTGCGGCCCTCCACGGAGCAGTATGGAGCGGCGGAAGTTTTGTTTACGTTCCAAAGGGAGTCAAGGTTGCAATTCCACTGCAGTCATACTTCAGATTGAATGCAAAGGGAGCCGGTCAGTTTGAACACACCCTGATTATCGTTGACGAAGGCGCAGACCTGCACTTTATCGAAGGCTGTTCGGCACCAAAATACAACGTTGCAAACCTTCACGCAGGCTGTGTTGAACTTTATGTTAAAAAAGGCGCCAGACTGCGGTATTCAACAGTAGAAAACTGGTCAAAAAATATGTACAACCTGAACACCAAACGTGCCCGCGTTGAAGAAGGCGGTGCAATTGAATGGGTATCGGGTTCATTCGGAAGCCAC
>DLYJ01000260.1 GCA_003447785.1 Treponema sp. | reverse complement strand
AATCAGATCCACTTTAGAACCAAAGGTAGATTTAATGTCTGCAACGTTATTGATAATCGGCTGACCGCTCAGGTTTACGCTTGTTGAATAAACAGGGGCACCGCATTTTGCAATGACGGACTGAAGCCATTCATCCCCCGGACAGCGGAAGGCGGTAGTAACGATTGAGCCGCCCTTTTCAAATGTATGAACAATGATTGTCAGAGGTCCCGGCCATTTTGCCAGAAGTTCATCAGGCACAACATCGCGGGTATATTTTTTAAGGTCCTTAGGACTTGCAAGGAGCTGGATAAAGGGTTTAGTTTCTGCGCGGCCCTTAATTTCACAAATTTTTCTGTCGGTATGAAATGAATAATGACGCCCGTCTACAATTCCTGAAAAACCATAAACGGTGTCTGTGGGAAGAATTACAACCTTTCCACGGCGGATATAATCGGCAGCAATACTGGCCGATTCAGAATCAGATTTGCGGCAAATCATATACAGGAACGCCCTCCAGGAATACAGTTTTTTTGTTTCGTCTGAAATAACCGGACTTAAAATCCTGCCAAATCATATATAAATATACGAACAAAAATACAAAAACTCCTACGGATTTTCCTACCCATTCAGGTAAATATTCAGGTTCAGTTGCTCTGATAGGAGTACCACAAGTATAAACTTCTCCGTCAGAAAAATAAAGACCATTAATTTTAACGATCTTGTCCCCGTCACTTACGTAGCCAAGTTTTTTGGCAAGTCCCTGAATTACTGCAATGTCATTTTCAAGTGCAGTACATTCAAGACTGAGGCTGTCGTGAGTTTTCTGGAGACTTTCTGTTCTGGTACTCAAAATTCTCTTCTGCTCAAGCTGCTGTTTATAAGAGAGAAGACCGTCCCTTCCACCCATAAACGAAATCAATACATAAAAAAAAGTACCAGCAGCTGCGGCAACAAGAAACCGATTTTTTTTCATTATGTTAAATTTTCGGCATACAGGCCGTTTTTTTTGAGCAGAAAAATCAAAATATTTTTATCATGGACTTTGCAGAAATAACATGATATAATTTAATAATAAATATTTATTTTTATGTTGAATTTTCAATATTATGCCGATAATTCAATTATAAAACTAAATATTCTTTTCAAAGGGGAAAAATATGAGCGAATCCGATAAAACAAACGAACTTGACAGTTACGGAGTATGGGTTAAAACCCCACCAAAAACTATAGATTCCTCAACTGATTCTACAGCGACTGAAGAAGATACATTCAACATTGATACAGACCTGCCTGATTTTTCAGACCTGGATGTAATCGATGATTCTGCAAACATGGCAGACGCTTATGATAATAACGACACTGCCCTTTCTGCTGAAGAACTTTCTGCAATTACTAAGTCAACATCCGGCGAAGCCAATGTATTTGAAGACGCCGCAGAAGAAACACCTGTAACAGAACCTGAAGTTACAGACACTCCGACTGATGAAGAAGCAGTTCTTTCCGGACAGGAAGAAGAGATTTCCCTTGATGAATTTATTACAGACGGCGTATTTGAAACAGGTCCTGACGAAGACAAGATAAGAGAAAAAGAAGCCGCAAAGGCAGCCGAAAGCCATGCTGAGGAAAAACCTGCTGAAGAAGAAGTTTCCCTGGACACATTTGGTGCAGAAGACACAAATGTGTCTGAAACTCCAGACAGCCTTGACGAACCTGTAATTACAGAAGAAGAACCTGCAGCACAGTCAGGTTCAGATGATATTTTTGACATTGACCTTTCTTTTGACGACGCACCTGCAGCAGACGTTTCAAAATCTGCTGACTTTGCTCCGGTTGAAGACACACCGGTTTCAGAAGAAATCAACGAAGACAATCCGGCCGGTACTGAATCAGTGGATTTGAGTGAATTCGGACTTGATGACCTGAATTCAGGCGACTCAGATTCATCATCTGACTCAGCATCAAACGACGGAATGGAAAGCGTTGACCTTTCTGAATTCGGAATGGATGATTCATCAGAAGAAGAAACTCCTGTAGCTCCTGCTCAGGAAGAAACAGCTGCTGAAGAAACACCGGCTGCCGAAGCACCGGCTTCAGAAACACCAGCAGAAGAAGATGACTTTACAGTTGTTGCAGACGATGATGATGTTCCTCTCGAAGCAGACAGCGTAACAGAAGCAAAACCTGAAGCAGGCTTTACTGCAGACGGAGATGATGACTTTGATGTTGACGCAATCATGGGTGACGTTACTGACGAAAACGGAAACACAGTAAGCATCGGAAGCCAGGAAGACAGCCTCGTACGTGAAGTTGCAGACATCCCTGAAGAAAATGCGGCACCGGAAATTGTAAGCGAAGAAATCGAAGATCTTTCTGCAAACACAGAAGACAATTCACTGGACATTTCAGAAGATATTCCTGATACATTTGAAGAAGAAACTTCTGCCCTTCTCGACGACACACCTGCAGTTCCAGAAACAACAGATTCAAATGCGGCAGAATTTGCAGAAACAATCAAGGCACCTATTCTTGAAGAAACAGAAGTTGAAGAAAAACCTTCTACACAGATGACAGCAATCTTTGATCAGATTGTTGGTGAACTTTCTTCATTGAAAACAGAAATTGCCTCACTGAAAAGTGAATTTGAAACACTCAAAAACAATAATGCAGTTGCTGAAACCGCTCCACAGGAAGAAAACACAGGATTCTTCAGCGGAACGGATGAAGACGATACAATCGCCCTTTCTTCGGACGAACTTGACAACATTCTCAACACTGCAGATGTAACGGAAGCACCGGCTTCTGAAGACATGGGTATGGCAGATGACGCAGGTTCAGCTGACGATATTATTCTGCCGGAAAGCAGTGATTCTGATGAATCTACTGCTGAACGTTCACTTGTTAACAGTGACGAAATCGAACCTGAATCAGAACTTCCGGAAGAAAGCATTCTTGGTTCTGCAGAAACTGATGTAGAAATTCCTGACGAAGACTTCAGCGAAGGCTCAGACCTTTCAATGGATTTTGCAAACGAAACCCTTGAAGAGCCGGCCCTGGACGAAATCAACATCGATATGAACGAACCTGAAGCAGAAGCTGAACTTCCGGATGAAATCTCAGTTCCAAAAACAGATGACATTCTCGTTGAATCAAGTTCAACAGATCTGATGGACAGCGTAACTTCACAGGATGACGACCTTGACGTTGCAGACAGTCTTGACGATGTTGCAGAAGACAGTCTTGACGCTACAGAAGATTACAAGGCAATCAACACTCCTGAACCGACAATCAGTGAAACACTTACTGACGAAAAGCTTGATTATCTTGCACAGAGTGCTGATAGCGATATGGCAGAAAAAGAAACACTCCCGGGCGATTTAAAGTCAGAAATCAAATCTGTATTGTCTTACATGGACCAGCTTCTTGAAAACCTTCCTGAAGACAAAATCGCAGAGTTTGCTAAGTCAGAACAGTTTGATACTTACAAAAAGCTCTTTAAGGAACTGGGATTAGCATAATGGGTCTTCTGAGCCGGATAAATAATCTGGAAAAACAGCCTGAGCACCAGCCTCAAGTAAAAAAAGAAGGGCTTTTAGCAAAGGCTTCAAGATATGATACAAAATCTCTTGATTTTGCCGCCATGGCAAAACAAAACAATTTTTATCGCTGCGCATTGTTCACAAGCACCGAAGGTTTTTATCATGTACAAAAATCCTTCAATTTTGATCTTGAAACAATCGCTAATTCGGTTTCTACAAAAGACTGGTGGGACGGACTAGAAATTAATGATGGTGAATGGAAGGCCTTTTCAGGAGAAAATCTTACACCCCTCTATCAGTTATTTTCTGAACAGCTCAAAAACGAAATAGTTTTAATCAACATATTAAAATTTAACCTTAATGATAAAAGCGCTTATTTTGTTGTGGTAAATCACGACGGTGAATTACAGGACGCCTCAGTTGTAAAGGACGCAGTTATAAAATCCCTTGATGTTAAAAGCGTGCCCTCTTATGACATGACAGACGGCTTTGTAATTTCAAGCGCATATCTTTTTATAATTTCAGCAAAACTTTCACTGCAAAATGCATTCAGTAAATATGATTCTTCAATTTCGGACGTATTGACTGACGCCGCAATGGAAGAGATTTTTTACAAGGTCAGCGACCTTATGTTTAAACCAAACTGCGCAGTTCTAAAGTCAAACTGCGAAATCAAAGCAATTATGTTTTCCAGGGAAGATATTGACGAAAAACTCCTGCAGTTCCAGCTCAATTCAAGTCTCCAGGAATTCTTTAACCTTGAAGAAAAGGGCGTTCTCGTTCTTTCTGCAGGCGTATGCCCGAATTCCAAGGGAAGCATCAGTTTCTTAGAACAGGACTAGGCCGTGACTTTTAACTTTGCA
The DNA here is from genome assembly GCA_003447785.1 of Treponema sp. Classification (GTDB taxonomy): domain Bacteria; phylum Spirochaetota; class Spirochaetia; order Treponematales; family Treponemataceae; genus Treponema_D. The sequence continues at coordinate 5,855 of DLYJ01000260.1, read as the reverse complement.
TCTGCAAAAAACGGCACATTAACCTGTTCCTGTGACGGCAAATTCCTGCATTCAAGTTACAATCCTGAAAATGAAGCAAAATCTTTTGTACAAAATCTTGAACTTACATTCTGCCCTTCAACCGTTTTTATCGTAGAAGGCGCACTCTCCTACTGCGTACCTTTTCTTCGCGATCGTTTTCCACAAGCAAGACTTGTAACAATCCGTCTCTTTAATGAATTTACAGATTATGACAAAAATTGGGACAAGGTCTTTTATTTTTCTTCCTCACAGTTTTTTGACGAAGAATTATTCAGTTATTTTGGCGAAGAAGAACTGTTAAAATCAGCCTTTTTTACCTGGAAACCTGTTGAACTCAATTTTCCCAAGGCTGTGCAGGAAGTTTTTGAATGCATAAAAAAAGCAGTTTCCAAAAGCCGGGATGTTTTATATACAAGATCTTATTTTTCACGGCGCTGGTTTACAAATTCAATAAACAATATCTGTAAGTTAAAAAGCTCCAGCATAATAAATAAAATTGAAAAAGACATATTAATCTGTGCTTCAGGTCCCAGCTTAAAGGAATCACTGGAATACATAAAAAAATACCGGGAAAGTTTTTATATCATCGCAGTTTCTTCTGCCGTCAGCGTCCTGGAATACTACGATATCCCCATGGATATGGTTTTATCAACGGACGGCGGTTACTGGGCAAAAAAGCATATTGAATTTGACTCGTTAAAATCAAATCCACTTTGGGCTGTCACTGATGAAGCGGCATGTCCTTCTTCATTATTTAATAAAGCCTCAGTTATGCCTTTAATTTACCCGGAAAGTACGGGTCAGAAATTGTTTGACGCTTTAAAAATTCCATACCTTTTTGCCCAGAGAAACGGAACTGTAAGCGGTACCGCCCTTGAACTTAGCCTGTCACTTACAGACAAAAACATTTATTTTGCAGGCCTTGATTTACAGGAAAACAAAGCATTTCAACATACACAGCCTAACAAACTTGAACTTATAAACCAGAATAAAGATAAAAAACTTTCAAACAAAGAAACAAGAATTACGCGCTCACGTTTTGGCTCAGACGGCTCACTGGCCTTATACAGAAACTGGTTCAAAACACTTCCAGAAAGCAGCATAAAACGGATTTTCAGGATAACCTGTGATAATTCAATTAAAGGTAATATAGCTCCGGTAAAAGATATTTTCTGGGATGAGATAAATCTGTCTGCAAGTGGTTTTGAGCCAAAAATTAAAACTCAAAAAATTGAATTAAGCAAATCCCAAATTCTCAAAGCCGTAATAAATCTATCCCGTACAGAGACGTTAGAAAAAGAACTTTTTCCTCTAGAAGTGATACAGCGGGACAGAAGCACTGATTCAACGGAAAAAGAAAAAATCCAAAATAAGATAAATGAAAAAAAACAAAAACTTCTTAAAAAAATCGGGGAACGGATAAATGGCTAGTTTTTATACAGAAACCGTTCCTTCCAGGAGCGCTCTTTTAATTCCAAAAGTAAAGAATATGGCACTCCACTCAATGTATTCTCCCCAACGTGAGGCAGAAAGTTTTGCAGCTAATTACGGCGAAAGCCTTCTTTTCTTTATTGCAGGCGGACTTGCAGGCGGTTATCATATTCAGGCACTATTAAATAAAAATCCTGAACGCAAAATTATTGTCGTAGAAAACTCAGAGGAAGATTTTGAATATCTTATCCAGCATATAGAACAATGCAGAAAACTTTCAAAAAATCCCAATGTGATTTTCTGTACGATAGAAAACCTTTTTGAAACAATAATAAATAACTTTATCGCGCCGGTATATTCTACAATTAATCTTGCCTTTCTGCGTTCCTGGCAGAACATATTTCCACAGAGTGCATCTGTAATCGAGGCAATAGTAAAAAAGGCAGTTCAAACCGTGATGGCTGATTATTCTGTTCAGCGGGCTTTCGGAAAAATCTGGCAGAAAAACATTATCAAAAATCTTGACGCTTCCAGAAACTTAAAAAGTTTCTGCCTGAACGATTTTGCAGATACTTCCCGAAAATGCGCTATAATTGCGGCAGGTCCGACCCTGGACAAGGCAGTAAAAGAACTCAAATCAGAAAAGTATTTTATAATTGCAACAGATACTACCTACCCTGTCCTTTTACAGAACTCTGTCCAGCCTCATATTGTTGTAAGCCTTGACGGCCAGGCTATTTCGAGAAATCACTTTTTAAATAACCTGACACCTGATAAAAAGACAATTTTTGCTTTTGATTTGTGCTGTGAGCACAGCTGCGTAAAAAAAGTAATTGAAACAGGAAACAGGTTTTTCTTTTTTACAGGAAATCATCCCCTTGGCCAGCTTGCAAACCTCTTTCAAAAAACCTTTATCAATCTCCAGAGCGGAACAGGAACCGTAACAATTGCAGCATGCGACCTTGCATACAAACTTGGTTTTATCGATATAAAATTTTTTGGAGCAGATTTCAGTTATCTTGACGGAAAGCCCTACGCCCGGGGAACTTACCTTGATAAACTTTATTCAATCAATGAAACAAAATTACAGAACAAAGAAAGCAGTTATTGCAGACTGATGTACCGTACGCCTCTTGTTGAACTTAAAAAGGGTCAGTTTACAAACGAGATTCTTGATTCATACAAAAAGAGCCTTGAGATTTATCTTGAAAATCCGTCTTCAAAAGAAACAATAAAAATTCAATCATTCGAATATGAAGGTTTTATTAAACATCTGAACCAGGTCCTGAATTCGCTTGATAAAGACCTTTTTAAGGCAATCAAAAATCCTGCAAGTTACATACTTCTGCCGCTTATGGCATGGTACCAGAAAAATGCTTCTGTAACACAAAGTTATGAACTTGCACTGATAAAAACTCTGGGGTATACTAAAATATCATGACAAAGAGAAGTTTTAACATAATATCAGTTTTAATCGGCGCAGTTTTATTGATTTCGGTTATTTATTTTGTTACCGGAATTATTACAGATAAAAAGGCAGGCCCTTCACAGGCTCAGGTTTTATTTGATTCACTTTCAAAAAAGACAGAAATAATTGCAAATAAGTACGATTACAATTCAAATGCATTTGCAGATTCCTTCATGCAGGCTGTAAAAGATTTTGATGATTATGCAGGCCTGGAACTTATCATGAACGGCAAGATTCTCTACTCTTACCCTGCAACTAAGGCAAACACAATCGACACACAGAATTACACAAAGGATTTTACAAAAAGCCTTAACCTCAACAACGGCAATAACCTTGTTCTCAAGGCTCAGATTTACACAGTAAAGCCGGCTTCACTTTTCTACCACGCCCGAACGGCATTCATCCTGATTTTTATCGCAACACTTATTGCAATTCTTATTTTGATTTTTGCAAAACCGGAAGTCTCAAAGGACAATGTAATCAAGTTTGAACACAAGGACAATTTTGACGACAATCCTTTCCGCTCAAACAGTGTTGCAGCAGATCCGTTATCAGAAGATACTCCTGTTGAACAGGACAACAGTGTGGAAGAACTTGAAGAAGAAATTACTTCTCCATCTGACTTTCTGTCAAATGAAGAGGAAACTTCCCTCAACTTCTCGGACAACGAAGTTTATACAAGTGAAGAAGCGGAAGAACAGACTAAAGAACAGTCTGAAGTTTCAGAAACAAAAAACGACTCTGAAGTTACAGCCACAATCAGTGAAGAAGAAGCCCTCCTGCCTGCTCTGGAAGAAGAACTCATTCACAGTGCAAGCCAGGAACAGGATTTGTCCCTCATAATCGTACGTATCGCTGGAATTCCTAACGATGATACAAACTCTCCGCAGGCTGCATGCATTAAAAACTGTGTAAATAACCGCGGTTCAGCCTATCGTTACGGAAAAGACGCTTACGCACTTCTTATCAAGGCTCTTAAACTTGATGATGCTTTACAGGATGCCGAAAGCCTTCTTGAACGCCTTGCAGCTACCCTTCGCGACCAGGGATTACCGGCAATTACAATCGGTATTTCTTCACGCACAGAACGCTTAATCAGCGCCGACAGACTTTTGACAGAAGCATCCGAGGCACAGAAACACGCCTCTGAGGATATGACAAGTCCGATTATTGCCTTCCGAGTAAATCCGGAAAAATACCGCAATTTTATTCTGAACAACTAGATTTATTCAATTAATTAATTTATTAATTAATTTGACTTTTCCTGATTCTCTTCTTTCTTGCCAAGATTTGAATCAGGATTGTCGATTTGAGAATTGATAGAATCACTGAGAGTTTTTATTTCACTGCAATCCGGGAACTTTTCGATAAGAATTTTAAGATACTTTTCTGCATCTTCAACCCGTCCGATGTAAATCAAAACATTTATGTAATTCACCAGCACCGAACTGTCTTCAGGAAATTCCTGCATGAGAACTTCATACGAATTAAGGGCCTTTTCCGTATTGCCGCTCATTCCCTGGATGTAAGCAAGGGAAAGTTTGATTTCTTTATTGTCAGGATCCAGTTTTAAGAGTTTTTCGTAGGCTTCAAGGGCATTTTTATAGTCTTTTGCAAGCGCATAACAGCGTGCCATTTTATAATATGCAGACAGTCTTAAAGACTTATTCTTCATTGCGTACTTATAATACTCTGCAGCCTTGTCATATTTTTTTAAGTCTGCATAGCCTTCTGCAATTGTAAAATACTCGGAAGCGATGTTTTTTGTAATAATTGAACTTTCGCCCGGAACTTTAAATGCATTGCTTGTCTGGCAGCCTGTAGTTACAGACAAAGCGGTAAAAGCCATTAAACAGATAAAAGAGAAAAAAACTTTTTTAAATGAAGTATTTATATTAGTCAAGGACAGTAGCCTCGATTTTTGCAAGCTGGTTTCTGTACAATTCGCTGATATTTGCACCGTAGTCTGCAATCAGGCGGATAATGTTGCGGGGATTGTTTTTCTTGTCACAACCGTTAAGGCGGTCACCTGCATCTCCTAGCCCCGGCATGATGTAAGCCTTGCTGTTCAATACAGGGTCGAGCCAGAGTGTGTAACATGTACAGTTTTCAAGGGCGCGTGTTACACGGAGACTTCCTTTAAGAGCACTGATTACGTTAAAGAACTTGATTGATTTTGGTTTAACACCGTTTGCCTGAAGATATTTTACAACAGTTACGAGAGAACCGCCTGTTGCGTTCATCGGGTCTGCAAAAATCAAATCCTTTCCGTCAAGTTCTTCAAGGTTGAAGAATGATTTTTTAAGGTCAAGGATGTATTCCATATTCGACTCATTTTTTGAATCGTCACGGTTAATTTTGAACAGGGCAAAAGGTGTAACATACTTATGGCTTGAATACTCTTCAATTTCTTTAGACATGATGATGCTTGGAAGCAAAGCGCCGCGAAGCATTACACACATAACTGAGTTTTCAATTTTGTGGTCAATGTCAGGGATTTTGTGCACTGCATAGTTCTGCACTGGAATATTTACAGGTGTTTTTACGATAATGTGACCTTTTTTGTCTTCATGCTGGTCTGTATAGGCAAGGCGGAAAAGCATTTCGTATGCACGCTGAACATAATAAATAAATTCCTGGTGACCTGTTTCTATGTCACGGAGTTTTGAAATTACGCGGCTTGCTTCTGCATGGCTTCCTTCTTCAGTTTCAAAAGAGAAAACCTTGATATTCGGATGCTCTGCACAGATTCTCTGGAGTTCATGACCCATTTTGTCAAAACTCTGAACGATTTTATCATTATCCTGAGCTTCAAAATGTTTTAACGTATCATCATACATTGATTTAAGAAGATTGATGTCTTCAACATCTTTTGGAGTAAGATAACCGTCCAGATCTTCTGCCTTAAGAATAATTTTTTCGCTGCTGTGCATAG
>DLYJ01000082.1 GCA_003447785.1 Treponema sp. | reverse complement strand
AGAACCTGCAGGTTATGAGCGATGACTTTGTTGAACTTGAAACAAAGCGTTCACAGCTCAGCGCAAATATTGACATCTTTGCCGACGAGAGCCTTTCTCCTGTTGTAAAAACAGTCCGCGGCAAACTTAATAAGTCAAAAATCGAGAACAAAGTTCTCAATGAATATATTTCTACTACAAAAAAGTTTTTGCAGGGAATTTTTGATGATGTTCTTCCACAGCGCCGCAATGCTGTGTATTCAAGAAACGGAAAAATGGTTGATAACGGACTTCACAGCGTTGTCCTTAATCAGGTTGTTTAATCAGGTTGTTTAATCAGGAGAAGGAAAAATGGCTAACGCATTTGCAGGAATTGAACTTGGTAAAAGAAGCATAATGGCGCACACTCAGCAGATTCAGACTGCTGGTCATAACATTTCAAATGCCGATACAGAAGGCTATTCAAGACAGCGTGTACAGGTAAAAACTTTTGATCCGCTGTACAGACCTGATTTGACACGTGCCGAAACTCCGGGACAGATTGGTCAGGGTACCACAATTGAATCAATCACCCGTCTCCGGGACGAAATGCTTGACGGAAGAATTGTTGCCCAGACAAACCAGGAATCTTTCTGGGGAACCCGTGAAAAATACTACACAATGATTGAACAGATTTACAATGAACCTGAAGAAATTTCGGTTCGGGGAAATATGGATAAGTTCTGGCAGTCATGGCAGGAACTTTCAATTTATCCGGAAAGCAAGGCTGTTCGTCAGGCTGTAGTTACCCGGGGTGAAACTCTTGCAGAAGCTATCAGCCAGCAGTACAAGTCACTTTCGGGGATTGCAACTCTGATTAACAACGATATTGATTCAACAGTAAAGCAGATTAATGATCTTGCAAAACAGATTGCAGACATCAACGGCGAAATCGTACGCTCAAAGGCAATGGATGATAATCCTAACGATTTGCTGGACAGACGCGATTCTCTCGTAGAAAAACTTGCCAATCTTGCAAACATTACCACTGACACCCGTGACAGTGATGAATTTATGGTTCATATAGAAGGTGAAGTTCTTGTTCAGGGAAGTGTAAAGAGAAGCTTTAACCTTGTTCCTGATGTAAACAACAACGGTTATGACAAGGTTGTCTGGGCCGACACAGGAATTGAGGCAAATGTACAGGGCGGACAGCTGGGCGCCCTCCTTGGACTTCGTGACGGTGACATCAGAAGTGAAATTCAATCATTGAATACAATGGCAGTAAACTTTGCAGACCTTGTAAACGATGTTCATAAAAACGCAATCGGTTCAAACAATGTAACCGGACTTGATTTCTTTGTTCACCACGAATTTGTAAATGATGTAAAGGGAAATTACGACAGAAACGGTGACGGAACTGCTGATGCATCTTATGTATTCAAGTTCAGCGGAACTAATTCACTTAACTTAAAGGATAAACTTGGTCTTGAAGGTGTAATGACACTTTCGGGAAGAAACGGAAACGTTCAGGTGGCTTACGGCGCAAACGACACTGTTGAAGATGTAATTAATCGCATCAACAACAGCGAAGGCGAAGTAAAGGCATACCTTGACAGAAATAACCGCCTTGTTTTAAAGGCAACTACTTCAAACGCAATGGAAAACCCGGACTTTGTAATCCGCCATGTTGAAGACTCAGGTCTTTTCCTTGCAGGTTACTCCGGAGTTTTACAGGGAAGCGGAGCGGAAGGTGCTTACGATTTTGCCCGGGCCGACGCTGTTGATGTTCTTGGCGGAGATTACTCGGTTGCACCTGTATTAAATCCCAGTGAATACATCGCCGTTAACCAGGCACTTAAGGCAGACCCTTACAGTGTTGCCGCCGCATTTGCAGATCCGCGGGGAAAGGCTCTTGCCGGTGACGGAAGGGCAGCAGTAGAAATTGCAAGCCTTCGCAATACAACTGTTATGATTGGATTTAGCCGCACATTTGATGATTATTTTGCAGAATCCGTAACAAATGTGGGTCTTAAAGGCGAACAGGCAGAACAGATGCTTTTGAGCCAGAATGCAATCATGAACGATTTGCGTGATCTTCGCGACAGTATCAGCGGTGTAAACATCGATGAAGAACTTGCCGATATTATAAAGTTCCAGCATGGTTATAATGCAGCCGCAAAATATGTAACTGTAATCGACGAAATGCTCGATACAATTATCAACCGCCTTGGAGTTTAATTAAAGGAGACTTAAGATGAAACGAATCAGCAGCCAGATGAATAACAATAATACACAGTACAATCTTCGCATTCAGGAAAGAAGAATGAACAAGCTGAACAACCAGCTGGGAACTCAGCAGCGCATTACTTCTTTGCGGGATGATCCTGTGGCTGCCGGTCATCTTGTAAAATACCAGTCTTACCTTAACCGCGTTAATAATTTTGAAAAAAACGGGCTTACCTTAAGCGATCAGTTCCAGTACAGGGAAGGCTACATGTCAAATTCCCTGGAAATCATGCAGAGGGTCCGTGAACTTGCCGTAACAGGTGCAAACGGAATCTATAATCAGGATGATTTGCGCAACATGGCAGTTGAAGTTGACGAACTTCTTGGTGAACTTTTACAGAACGCCAACGCAATCGGACCTGACGGAAATTCAATTTTTGCAGGAACAAACACAGATGCTCCTGCCTTTGAAATAGATTACGGTAATGTGGAAGGGGCGGCAAATCCCCTCGTTACTACTGTCCGCTACAATGGAACAATCGATATCAACCATGTTGAAATCGATGAAAATAAATACGTTGACGTTGACAATGCAGGAAACAAAACTTTCTGGGCAGAAAACCAGCGTCTTTTCGGTGGCCGCGACCTTTCAATGTGGCAGGCAAAAGAGCGGGGAGTAATCAACATCGACGGCCAGAACATCAATGTTGAAGTCGGTGATACAATTCATTCACTCATAAGCAAAATCAACGACAGCGGGGCTGCTGTAAAGGCAAGTTTAGACCCGATTACAAACGGCCTTAACCTTACCACAACTGACGCAAGACAGCTCTGGATTGAAGACGTAAGTGGTTCAGTGCTCAATGAAATGGGAATCATTAAGGATTCAAGCCAGAAACCGCCGTATAATATTTCAGACAATGTGAGGGTCAGCGGAGGTTCTCTGTTTGATTCTGTAATTGCCCTTCGTGACAGCCTCTTAAAAGGAGACAACGAAGCAATCGGCGGCCGCGTAATGGCAAGCCTTGACAGCGGTATCAACGCACTTACAACCCGCATTGCAAAAAGCGGCAGTGAATACGAAAGACTTCAGAACGATATTATGCGTAACAGTGCCACCGCACTGAACGTTACAAACAGCATCAGCCGTGAAGGTGACCTTGATATTACAAAAGCAATCACCGACCAGAAAATGCTGGAATACACCCAGCAGGCAACCTTAAGCAACGCCGGCAAGATGTATTCATCTTCATTATTGAATTACATGAAATAAAATATAAAGGAGTGTGTAACTTAACATGGAAGTAAAAACAAAAACAATGGGAACTGTTTCCATTGATGAAAATCAAATCGTAGAATTTCCCCACGGATTATTTGGATTTGAAGATTATCACCGTTATGCGGTAATCGAAGCAGAATACCAGCCTTTTTACTGGCTTCAGAGTCTTGACGAGTCATCACTTGCATTTATCATGGTAGACCCGTTTTTGATTGTCGCAGATTACGAACTTGATATAGACGATAAAACTCTCCTGGAAATCGGACTGGACAGTCCCCAGGACGTAATTTTGTTCTCGATTGTTACAATTCCTGCGGACGGTGGTCCTGTAACCGCCAATTTGCAGGGACCGGTTGTAATTAACCGCCGTAACAACCAGGCTCTTCAGGTTATTCTTTCTGATTCAAGATGGACCACAAAGCATAATATCATCAAAGCTCTTAAGTCAAAGGAAAATAAGTAATGCTGATATTATCAAGAAAAGTAGACGAAAAAATTAAAATCGGCGATGACATTACAATCACTTTGATTGAAGTTCACGGCGATCAGGTTAAAATCGGTGTTGAAGCTCCAAAAAACGTAAAGGTTTTTAGACAGGAAGTTTTTGACGCCATTCAGACAGAAAACAGGGAAGCAGCCGCAAGTTCGGCCGCAATGGAAGCACTTTCAAAATTCCTTGGTGCAAAATAATTTATTTGTTTTCCAGGGCAAGTTCAGCTTCGCTTTTTCTTAAATATTCGGGTCCTTCAAAATCCTTGAGGGGCTCGATTTTTTTTGCAATCATGTCTTCTGCCATTTCATAAAGGCAGTCAGAACTTACACAATCGCTTACAAGCGTGCTTATCGTGAGGGATGGACATTTATCCTTAAGTTGTGCTGCAAAGAGCTTACAGTCGGGTCCTGTGCAGATTACAGGGTAATTTTTATCCAGGTGGCCGATAACTTCTTCAATGCTGGTGTCTTTTGAATCCATTACTTTGTTTCCGTCTTTGTATACGGTTGCAAAAAACTGCTCTTTTTTGGCATCGATTGTTGCAACAACCTGAGCTTTAATGTCTTTCAGGGGGTATGCGTAGCAGTCCAGGGTCGGTACGGCGTAAATGTCAGTTCCAAATGCAAGGGAAATTGCCTTAACTGCAGAAAAAGCAAGGCGTAAACCTGTAAAAGTTCCCGGGCCTTTACAGATGGTAATGTAGTCCAGTTCGGCAGGTTTGAGGGAAGCCTTTGAAAGCACAAAATCGATTGCAGGTAAAAGTTCCTGTGATTGTTTTGGTCCGATATCCAGTATTAAGCTTGCCTTGTTGTCGTTGTTTTTTGCGCTGATAGTAATTTTTGATGCTGCACAGTCAACTGCTAAAGCTTTCAATTTAATTCTCCATAAGGCCAGTTTTGAATTGTGATATTTCTCTCGTCAGTGTTTCCAATAGGTTCGAGCCTGATGATTATGGTGCTTTTTGGAAGTTCGTCCATGATTTTTTCTGACCACTCGATAATGCAGACTCCGTTTCCGTAAAGCATATCGTCTACGCCCAGGTTGATAAAGTCTTCTGTTCCGTCAAGACGGTAAACATCCATATGATAGAGAGGCATATTTCCTTCGTATTCACTTATGAGACAGAAAGTAGGGCTTGTAATGTCTTCTTTTACGCCGAGGGCAAGTGCGATTCCCTTTGTGATTGTAGTTTTGCCGGCTGCAAGTGTGCCCTGCATGGCAAGGATGTCGCCTTTCTTAAGTTTTGAACCGATTTTTTGACCTAATTGAATTGTTTCTTCGCGGCTTGTTGTGTGTAGGGAAAGTGTCATATTGGTAATGCACCTTCGTTATCCATTGCGACAATTTTTTCTTTTAACTTGGTTGTAACCGGTAAAACAGGATAATCAAAAGTCATTCCGAATGGATATTCTACATAAACCATTTTTCTTCCGAGTGGGTCGATTTCGATAGTGAAAGCAATTTTTACTTCTTCAGTTTTGGTGAGGATTTCGAGTTTTGCTACGGCAGTGTAGTTGCGTCGATAGTAAATTAATGTATCATCGCCTGTGATTGAACTGATTTCTACCACTCTCATATTCTTATAGAATATCTCAATTCCCACCAATCGTCAATGTTAATAACTATTTGATATATCCGCAGGCAATGGCGTTAATTCTGTTTGAAAGCTTTAATTCAATTTCTTCGTATTTGATATGGAGAATGAATTTTCCGTTTTTGTTCTGTGTTGTACGGAGAATTTTTCCAATAGCCGTGTGTTCATTCTGGCCGTCCAGAGGACCACGGATAAACATGTACTGTTCAGCTTTGATTGGAAGGTCGGTTACGATGCGGCAGCCACCGCTTGAAACGTCTTCAAGAATGCCGGCATGCATTTTGTCGCTTGGAAAGTAATCCGTTGATTCGTTTTTACCTTTTTTTGTTACCTGAACTTTTACCGAACTGAATTCGCAGTCCATGTGAATTTCAATACGGGGTGCCATACGTTTTTGCAGTGGGAAAATTCTGTCGGTGTGTCCGCAGACTACAACTTCCTGATTGTTTTTGTCTTTCTGGTAGCGGACAACCCGGGCTTCAAGATTGTACGGTGCTGATTTTTTATAAATGAATACGAGACTAATTTTAGAAAGAATTTCTGGTTTTTCATCATTTGGAAGTTCTTCAGGAATTCCAATGAGCATTTCTTCCGGAGTAAGGTTATTCAACTTGAACTTATAGTGAATTCCCTGGGACGGAGTGTAAGTAAACTCGGTTTCCACCGGAATAAGCCTTGAGTTTTTGATTGGCTGGGGAGAAGCAAATACTTTTGCAAGCTTTGACCGCACCCTGAAAAGTGCTGCTTTCCCTTCTTCATCATTGATTACATTGTATCCTTCAAAAACTTCCCTGAGATATGACTCCATCAGTTCTACGTCTTTTACGGCGTAAATAATGTTTGGAAGAGGGTGCTTTTTAAAGATTGAATGTAAAATTTCTTTTTCTTCTTTGTTGAGGTTTGCGCGTTTTTCTATATCCTGAATTTCTGAGTGTCTGGTTGCATGATTTTTCTGTTTTGCGGCGTATTCGGGAGAAAGTTTGTATTCTTCGAGTTTTTTAAATAAAAAGTATAAGGCGGCAAGGGCAACTGCAATAATCAGGGCTACAATGAGAACTGCAAAAATATTGAGACTGAGTCTTGCTGCAAGTGGTGAGCCTGTATTCATTAAATGTTCTCCAGAGATGCGGCTAATTGATCCAGACGAGGAGAAATTTCGTATTCTGCCAGGTCGCCGATTAAAACGGTGTCTTTATTTTTAATTGCCTGTTCAAAATCAGGCAGAATTGAAGAAAGGTCTGCAAAGAATTCATTGAATGTTTTTCCGTCAATTTTGATTGAACCAAAATCTTCAGGAAAAAGCATGGAAAGGCTTGCCGTGTGACAGATATTATCGATGTAGTCGGCAAGGTTTGCAATAATTGCGTTTGCTTCTGCGTCTTTTGAACTCTGGAATTTTACGGAAATTGTCTTTAAGTCTTCCGAGAGGGCCTTTGCACCTGCTTTCTGCTGTTTAAAAGAATCTTTTATTGCTTCTTTTGAAACTACTCCAAGTTCAATTTTTGTAGAATCTGTAAGTTCTTTTTTTGCAGCTTCGTCAAAAAGGTCTGCACTTATATTTTTACCGTCAACGATGATGTTTACTGTGGCGATGCCTTCTTTTGAAGACTGTTCCTCAAAACTCTTGAGTACGTCTCCCACAGTTTTTTCGTTTTCCAGCTGAATATCTAATTTTGATCCGTTAACAAATAATTCCATTTATGATTCCACCCTTATTTTATTGTTGTTTTCCGCTGTTTGTAAAGTTAGAAATAGTGTTTGACTGAGAGTTAAGGCTGTTCAAAGTGCCTTCCATCTGGCCGTATTTATTTCTTAACTGCGCTTCCTTGCGGTCTATCTGGTTTTCCAGTTTTGTGATTTTCTGCTCGCTTGCCTTGATGCGGCCGTTTATTGTGGCGTTTTTATTTGCAATAATTCCGCCGTTCTGGACCCAGGAAGTAAGCTGTTTGTCCAGAGAATATCCGATTCCGCTGTCTACGATTAAGTCTCCGTCACTGTCAAAGCCAAAGATGTTTTTTATCTGGTCAAGATTTGACTCCAGGCTTTCGTCCAGTTTTTTTTCATTGATTTCAAGATAACCGCGCATCTGGCTTGCAGAGTAGCCTCCGCTTGCTCCTGTTGCACGGGTACTGATTCCAATCTGGTTGAGCATTGTAATGTCGGCACTTTCGCTCCAGCGGTAACTTCCTGCAACGATTGACTGCATTGTTGACTTGCCGTTAGAAATTGAAAAGTCTCCCTGGAACATTCCAAGGCGCTTCCGGGCTGATTCCTGCTCATCATCAGTCAGATAATCAAGTTCGCTGATAATCTCCGGTTTGTTGTCGCTCAAAATATTCATTTCGGCGATGCACTGGTTATATGTTCCCACAAAGGCGATTAATGCGTCTTTTGCGCTTTCCTTGTCAGGTTTGATTTCGATTGTTGCGGTTTTTTCGGTTTTGTTTGTTACGTTGAGCGTAACGTGGGGAACTACATCGTCGATTTTGTTTGTAGGGCGGTTAACTGTAATTCCTTCGTATTTGATAACTGCGTCTCCGGCCTTTGAAACCGGATGAACAGGTTCGTATCCAAGATTCTTTTTTGCGTCGTAAACTGAAAAAGTTGTTACGGCAACTGCTTCGCCCGTGTTGCGGTTACGGGCAACAATGCTTTTAATGTCTGAATGGTCTTTTACATAAACCCTTACGGTTTTATCTCCTGTTTCAGGATCTGGGGTAAGGTCTTTTGTTTCGATTAAAGTTTCTTTGCCGTTACTGTCCCGAACATAAAAGTCTGCCCGTCCTTCAATGGGTGTAAGCGGTTCTGCGGGAACCGGCGGCAGAGAAGTTTCGCTTAATTCGTTTAAAACAGTAACATCTTCGTAAGTTGCCTGTCCTGCGCCGTCAAGTTCCGGGCGGGTAGTGCGGAGTCTGTTTAATTCTTCCGTAATATCTTCTACTTCAAATGTGTAATAATTGAATTCGATTACGTTGTTTTGTTCTGCGGTAAATTCTTCAGGAACTTCAACTTCAAAGCCGCTTCGGGGAGGCATGATGTAGCGTTTTTCTTCTTCGTCCCATTCAATCTGGCGGTTAGTGAATTCTGGCATGCCGTTCTGTTCAACAGAGGGAACCGGGAACTCAAGTTCCGGGGAAGCAAGTTCTGCGGACTGGGTTGCAAATTCCTGTAAATCTGCCTTTGTTTTTTGAATCATGCCGTGATTGATTGCAAAGGTCAGGGCGTCGTCCTTAAAAATTAGATTGTTTCCGTCGCCTGTTTTGAGGGATTCGATTAGAAGTGACTGTTTATCGTTTGAAACACCTACAATGCTTGCCTTGACTGTGTTTACACCCCGTTTATTGAGTGAATTTACAAAATCGGCGAGCTTTCCGCCCTTCCAGTTGAATGTAATTGTCTTTTCATTTACCTGAAAAGTGTACTTTCCCTGTGGAATTGTAAAATCCTTTTCCAGGTCTCCTGACAAAAATCTGTCTGCCGTTGCCGGTTTAATTACGTCAATTTTGATTGAACCGTACGCAGCTTCACGACCTGCTGTCGCTGTAATTGCATTTTCTTCTGTACTGGAAGCAAGCTTGTTGTTGAAAGGATTTTCAAAAGAGTAGAGTGTTTTTGTATTAGTGCGGAGCGAACTCATTTTCTGGTTCAATCCGTTCCATGCGTTACGCTGGTCTTTGTACCTGTCGAGCGACTCCTGTTCCCTTGTAAGCGGGAGCCGCTCCTTTTTCATCAATGCTTCAATATAATCGTTTGTCTTATATTTATCACTGACGCCAGGTATTGATATATCAGCCATAATTATTCTTCCATTTCCCGTCGAATTTAGATCATTTCATCAAATAAAAGTCCAATTGCCTTACGGATACGAACTTTCATTCTCTGAATGTCCTGGGAAGGAATCTCCTTAATTACTTTATCGGTCGAAGGATCGACGATTGTTACAACAACCTGGTTCAATTCCTGATTAACATTAAACTGAACCTTGCGACCATTTACGACGTCAGAAAGCTTTTGGAGCTGGCGGACATCTTCTTGAAGTTGGGCATTATTGTTGGTAATGTTCTGTACCACTTGTGCAGCGTCAGCCATAGGTACATTCATTTCCTGCGAAACAGGTGCCGAATGCGCGGCTGTAGCCGTTGCTGCGGAGTTGTTTAAGCGGCCATCCATTGCCATGCTTTGCCCGAGTGAACTGATAGTCATAGGGCTTTTCCTCCTGAAAAAAAACAAGTAGAAGGGGGGCGCACCCCTTCCGCTTTTTCGCCTTTTATACAAAAGACAACATCCAGAAGTCTCTTATAACTAAAAGGCGGCTAATTATCTGAGCAATGCAAGTACGTTCTGTGACTGGCTGTTAGCCTGTGCGAGCATTGCAGTACCAGACTGTGTAAGAATCTGGTTCTTTGTGTATTCAACCATTTCAGAAGCCATATCTGTATCACGGATACGAGATTCAGCAGCCTGAAGGTTTTCAGCAGCTACGCCTACGCCATTTGATGCCATTTCAAAGCGGTTCTGGTATGCACCGAGATCTGCACGCTGTTTTGATACTGTCAAAAGTGCGTTGTCGATTGATGCGATAGCCATGTTAGCCTTGTCTGGTGAATCAATGCTGATCTGTTCATCAGATCCCTGAGCTCCCTTAAGACCAAGAGCCTGAGCTGTCATAGTGCCGATATATACACGTTCGTTCTGGTCAACATTTGCACCAATCTGGAACTGCATGATGCGTGTTCCTGTTTCTTTTGCAAATGCACCTGTAAGCATATTCATGCCGTTGAACTGAGCCTGTGAAGCGATTCTGTCTACTTCTGATACAAGCTGTGATACTTCAACCTGAATCTGCATACGGTCTTCATCTGAGTAGATACCGTTTGACGACTGAACTGCAAGTTCACGGATTCTCTGAAGAATGTCTGTTGTTTCTCCAAGATATCCTTCTGTAGACTGAATGAAAGAAACACCATTCTGAATGTTTCTGTTAGCCTGATTCAATCCGCGGATCTGGCTGCGCATCTTTTCAGATACTGCCAATCCAGAAGCGTCATCGCCTGCGCGGTTGATGCGCTGACCTGAACTGAGTTTTTCGATGTTGTTCTGCAACTGGTCGCTTGAAACGCCCAGTGTGCGGTTTGAGTACATCGAACTCATGTTGTGATTAATAACCATAATTATGCCCTCCATGAATTTAAGAACTTCAGCATCGTGCTGTAAGTCCTGCTTTTGTACGGGCTGCAGGCGGTTTTTGCGCCCCCACCACGCAGATTTAGACCCTTTCAGCAGGAATTGTTGTTTGTGCCCCTTGTATGCACATGACAACCATTTTTGCTGTCACAAAAGCCATAGAAAGCTAATTTCAAAGATCGATGACATTTCTAAATAAAATGCCAAAAGTTATCGAACCAGCATAATTACTTATGCAATCACACGGTTCTGGTATAGTAACTACATTAATTGTAAGTGATGTTTTTCGGATTTAAAAGAGAGTAGGCCAAAAAAAACACCGCTTATTTACGGATAGCAGAATATGAATTCAACTACCCGTAAATATATTATACAGCACTATCTAAGCAAAGACAAGACAGTTTGTGACTGTGCATTTGCCTGAGCGAGCATTGCTGTTCCAGCCTGTGTGAGTACCTGGTTCTTTGTAAATTCAACCATCTGTGCTGCCATGTCTGTATCACGGATGCGTGATTCAGAAGCCTGCATGTTTTCGGCTGATACATCGAGACCACGAACTGCATATTCCATGCGGTTCTGGTAACCACCAAGGTCGGCGCGCTGCTTGTTAATCTTTTTAAGAGCTTCGTCGATAGTACCGATTGCGCGGTTGGCCAAATCAGGAGCTGCCAGGCTCATAACGTTCTCTGTACCGATTTCGCGGATACCGAGAGCTTCTGAAGTCATAGTACCGATGAATACCTGCATACGCTGATCCATGTTGGCACCAATGTGGAACCACATAGAACCTGTAACTGTATTTTCGCCTGTTGACTGTGCAAAACGTCCAGTGAGCATGTTCATGCCGTTGAACTGTGCAGCAGAAGCGATACGGTCTACTTCAGCAACGAGCTGTGATACTT
>DLYJ01000001.1:2586-6368 GCA_003447785.1 Treponema sp. | reverse complement strand
CAGCCTCTTTTACCGTCTGACAGAAACATGCTTCAAAGCCGTTCTGATTCAAATTTTTAACAGTTTCATCAATCAATGATTTTTCAGCCATTTTATTCCTCGTTTTTATAGTTATTACAGTTTTTGATGTATTCGCCCATGTTGCCGGGTTTTGCAAATTTTACGTTCTTAAAGAAGATGTCTGAGTGGGGACTATCGTCAGCGGCGCTGATGTAAATTGTTGTACCGCCAACACGGAAAACTGTGGAATCACGGCAGGTAATATTGCTGAACACTGCAGGTTTGTCTGCCGGTCCGTATTTTGAAACAGTTCCCGCATCATTGTATTCGGTGGACATGATGAACGGCTGCTTGGCGCATGTAATTGAATTGTGTTCAAAAAGAACGTCCCGGACAAAGCCGCCGTTTGCAGGAGCACTCTTGATGCGGAAGGGAGCGTCAGTGTGGTTAAAGATATTGTCGTAAATCTGAACATCGCTGATTCCAAGGGCGGTGTGGCTTCCGAAAGCGACTCCGCCGTGACCGTGGTGAATGTAGTTTCCAAAAATCTGTACGTTCTTTACACCACTCTGCCCTGTCGTTGAAGCAGGTTTTCCCACACCCGCACTGAATACAATGCAGTCGTCACCTGCGTCGATAAAATTATTGTAAACCACCGCATTGTCCGTGCAGATAAGACCTATTCCGTCGCCGTTGTTGCAGTCGTAGGTAAACTCCGTAATTCCTGTTACCGTTACATTTGTTGAATCAATAATGTTTATCATGTGGTTTGCAGGATTGATAAAAAGCAGGTCCTTAATCAGAAGATTTTTAACACCGCGGAGAATTACTGTCGTACTTCGCGTAGCGTATGCTTCACCCAGTTCTGCTGAGGATGCGGTCTCTGGATTTTTACCGATTGAATTCAAATAGTTGTAAGCACAGTCGGCTGCAAGAATGCCGTCGGTGTAGACTGTCTTTTTGTTTCCTTTTTTAAACCTGATAAGCTGGCGCGCCTTAGACTTATTTTTATAAAAGTCCAGGTCACCTTCTTCGGCATAAGTGCACCAGTCGTTATCCTTAATTGATTCTGCCGTATAAAAAAGCCAGCCGTTACCGTCAACGCAGCCCTTTCCGCAGAGTGTGAGGTTCTGTGCCCCGACACAGCTCAATAGTCCCCAGCGGCGCTTATCCGTGTAGTAAGTATACATTAAAAAGCCATAGTCGTAGTCTTCGGCAAAAGGAGAAGCACATAGGGTTCCGTCGATTTTTAAAGTCATGTCGGACTTGAGATGGAGACCGCCTGACATAAAAATACCATTTGGAATATATACAGTTCCGTTTTTCGGGCACTCGTCGATTGCCTTTTGAATCGCAGCCGTATTCGATTTAATTAACGCCCGTTCTTCCCCGGAGCATTTTACATCGATGATTTTGTCACCGTTTACCGCTCCAAACGAGGTTACGTCGAGAGTCCCGGAAGCACTTTTTGTAGTAAAGGTTACAGTGGCGGATTTTACGGTTTTTCTGCCCTTTTTGTTAACGCCCGTCACATATACTTCATAAGTTGTATCCGGTTCAAGATTCTGAAGTTCAAAATACGTAACATCGGTCTCAACCATATTAAGACCGGTAAATTCCTTTGTAAAATGCTGATAGAAGGCTTCTTTGTAAGCGTAGACATTGAGGTTTGTCTGTTCAACCTGCTGTCGGGCTGTTACGATGCATTTTTTGCCGTTGAGATAAACTACGTAGTCACAGGTCTTTGGCGCAAAAGAAAGGGCGCTGTTCCAGATTAAAAGAATTGAATTTTCCGTCTGGGCAGGACTTTTAACAATGAGTTCTGATTTTGCGTGGGCGCTGAACACAGTAAGCATAAAAAAACAGGCGGCCGCACCCTTAAAAAGTATTGAATTTAACATTGGTCAATTCTAACAGTTTTACAGGGCACGGTCGAGTGGCTAAAGGCCGTTACGAGCTTTCCACACAGGATAATCTTTTTCAATAAGGCTTCTCGGGTCGCTTCTGGTGTAGCCGTAACCGTTTCTGCGTTCCAACGACAGTTCGTTAAAATCATCCACATAAATGCACAGCCTGTCGCACCAGACCGGAGTGTTTACGGCAGGATATTTTCCCTGAATCGGCTTACGGGCACCAGTGACAACATCAAAGCTGGAATCCAGGGCATAAAAACGAGCCCAGATGTCAGGCGCCGAAGGATCATCGATTAAGCGCTGTTCATAATCATAATAGCGGCCATTTAATTTCTGCGGCGGAGAAAGAGGCTGCTTTTTAAGACGCTTTCCGTGAATGCGGACATCATCCCTGTCCATCCACTCGCAGGCTGCAGTAATTGCATTTTTTATTTCTTCAGACGGATTTTCTATTTCCATCAAAAGCCTTACGATTTTAACCGACTCGCTTGTGCACACAGAAGGCGGTTCAAATTCCCTGGCCCATATAGGGGCGAGAGTTTCGTGGCTATGCTGCTGGCACCATGCGGTGAGGATTTTTGAATTATCAGATAAGGTCAGCGTAATCTGAGTTTTAAGAATACACTGGAGCCCCTTGTTATAGGCCTGCCCTGCTCTTGCACGGGTTGATTCATCAAAAACTGACAGATAATCCTTTCCGTTTGAAATATCGCGCAAAAGCCGGAGCGTATCGCTCATTACATCGTCATTGTAGGTAATTGCATAAACATCGGCTCCCGTAAAGCCGCCTGAATCAGGATGCTGGGCGTTTAAAATCCACTGCACTGCCCTTTTTGCGCATTCAAGGTAACGCTCCTCTGGAACCTGCTGATAAACCTGACAAAGGTATTTAATCTGTGAAAATATGTTTCCGTTGTCGATTGTACTTCCGTTTGGATCTGTTTTGATCTGATAGGTTACGGGCGCGATTGATTTATTCTGCTTCTGGAGAGTAATAAGTTCACCCAGGGTGAACTTTCTCTGCAAATCAAGGTTTTTTGCCCAGCCGCCGTCAGGGTTCTGAAGGTAAATCATGTTTTCCGCAAAGCCAAGAATCTGATCGGTATCATAAAGATCCCATGGCGGAATCGAATTGGGATACTTGTAGCGGGCATGGTTAAAACCGTCGCTGAAGTCACTGATACTGATTGCAGTGTAATGACCTTCCACACGTTCGCTGAAGGCCTTTTCGGCTTCTGCATCCACAGAAACACCAGAGGAAGATGAGGCACAGCCTGAAAGCATCCACAGTGATGCGCCAAGCAGGAGAGAGCTGATAATTTTCATAAAAACCTATAACTGAATATTTGAAATCTGAACGATAACTTCGTCCGTTGTCTTTTGCAGCTCCTTTGTAGCATTCATAACCGAATCTACGCCCTTCTGCATGACTTCAAGTCCGGCAAGAACCTTCTGACCGCCGTCAGTCTGTTCCTGCATGGAAACCTTAATGTCATTTTCGCGATTTTTAACGTCATCTGCAAGTTTTCCAACGTTGATAAATTCGTTTTGGGCATTACCGGTTTTATTAAATGCTTCGTCGATAATCTTTTTAATGCGCTTGAGTGCGTCTCCCATCTGCTTGGACTGCCTGCTTGAGTCTTCGGCAAGTTTACGGATTTCGTCAGCAACAACGGCAAAACCAGCACCAACTTCACCCGCGTGAGCCGCTTCGATTGCGGCGTTCATCGCCAGGAGGTTTGTCTGGGAAGCAATCTGACCTACCATGCGCCCCATGTCCATAAGGGATTTTGATTCCTGTTCAATTACGGCAACGAGTTTTGTAACTTCACCCAGGTTTTCGTTTCCGGCCCGTGTTGCTTCTTCAAG
>DLYJ01000001.1:0-2487 GCA_003447785.1 Treponema sp. | reverse complement strand
TTTCCAATCATCTGTTCAACGGCGGTAGAAGACTCTCCCACCGAATGGGCCATATTGTCCGTATGGGAAACAAGGGCGTTCATGTCGTCTTCTGTCGTGCGCAGGATTTTTACGCTTTCTCCGGTAACTTTCTGAATGGAACCGGAAAGTTCAACCTTGAATTCATCCTTAAGTGACATGGCACGGTCATGAACATAAAAGTGACAGTTCTGAGGATTATTCAGTCCGTTGAATATGGCAGTTGCCATCTGGCGGCACGAATCATAACCGCAGGCCCGGCAGTTGATTCTCTGCTTCTGCTCATCGTCCTTTCCCATCTTGTGGAAAATTTCCTGCATTTGTGTTTCTGACGGCTCCTTAATGTACTGACTGTAAATGGAACCTCGGTTGGTGTATTCCCGTTCGTAGATTTTGGGCTCCCAGAACTTATCGATAACCTTATTCAATTTGCGGATCTTTAATTTTCTAGAAATTCCGTCTCCGGTCTTCCACTGAGCCTTTCTTTCCTTTGCACGCTTTTCTACAAAGCTTTCTTTTTCTTCCAGAGCCATGTCGTGGTGTGTAGTTCCGCCGCCCTGGTTACAGCCCTTACCGCAGTAAAGACAGTCAACGAGCATGTAAGGAGGCTTTTCTCCCCGCTGGAGACATTTATCAAGGTGATCCAGGTATTCAATAACTTCAGGATTACCTTCAATTTTTAAAGTCTGCTCTGAAATGCCCGGAACATAACGCTCTGCAGTACGCATGAGGCCGCCCGGTGTTGAATACAGAACGGCACGCTCTGCAGGAGGGTTGTCATATTCAACCTTTGGATAGGAAGTAAGTGAAATTCCATTGTCTTCAAAATACTTTTCCAGATTTTTCATTGTAACGTTATAGTCACAGGTTGCGTTTTCGTCGAATTCCCGGCGTTTTGCAAAGCAGGGCGAAATTGCGGCGATTTTATAATCTTTCCATTGAGGATAAAAACGTCTGATCATAATTACCGTATGAGCCATAGGGCTGTCACTCTTAGCAAGATAGGGAATCAGGTTCGGGTGATAGGTTTCGATAAAGGTAATCAGAGCCGGACAGGGCTGGCTTATCATCAGAGGCACATTATTGCGCTTAAAGTCTTCTACGTATGACTGGGTTGTAAGTTCGGCACCAAAGCTTACGTCAAAAACTGCCTTTACGCCGATGGATTTTAAATAACCGTTGATTTCAAGATCCCGGCCCTTAAAGTTTGCGGCAATGGCAGGAGCAACGATTGCGATGATTTTTTCGCCTTTTTTAAGGTCGTCAAAGAACTGCTGCGTATCATCAATTCCGTGGCGGGCCCCGTGAATACAGGCTTCTATACATGCACCACAGCCGATACAAAGCTGGGGATTAATTTTTACAGTACCTGATGAACCATCATTGCAGAATTTAACGGGACAAACAGAGATACAACGATGACAGTTACAGCATTTGGATTCATCAACATAAATTACAGGTTTAATATTTTGAACTTGTGGCATACCTAACTCCACTAAAAAATATTTTTAACGAACATTTTGTAATAATCTAACAAATATTTATTATAACACAGTTTTAATAGTATGCCACAAGTTAATTTAATTTTTTTTTAATAAATCAGACCTTATCAAAAGCCTGGCTCAAGTCCGCAATGATATCATCCACGTGTTCAGTGCCGATTGAAAGACGGATAGTTGACTGGGTGATTCCCTGGTCAGCAAGTTCTTCATCGCTCAGCTGGCTGTGGGTTGTACTTGCCGGATGAATTACCAGCGACTTTACGTCTGCAACGTTTGCAAGCAGGCTGAAAATCTGCAGGCTGTCGATGAATTTCCATGCGGCGTCCCTTCCACCCTTAATTTCGAATGTAAAGATGGAAGCACCGCCGTTAGGGAAGTATTTTTCGTAGAGCGCGTGGTCAGGATGGTCAGCAAGTGACGGATGGTTTACTTTCTGAACTTTCGGATGATTCTTCAAAAATTCAACAACCTTTTTTGTATTTTCTACATGACGGTCAAGGCGCAAACTCAATGTTTCCGTACCCTGAAGAAGGAGGAACGCATTGAATGGACTTATTGTTGCGCCCTGATCGCGCAGTAGAATTGCACGGATATAAGTTACAAAGGCAGCAGGACCTACAGCGTCGGCAAAAGAAATGCCGTGGTAGCTTGGGTTTGGGGCTGCGATTGGAGCATATTTTCCTGACTTTTTCCAGTCAAACTTTCCGGAATCAACAATTATGCCGCCCAGGGTTGTTCCATGGCCGCCGATAAACTTTGTAGCAGAGTGAACTACAATATCTGCACCGTGTTCAATCGGGCGGATAAGATATGGTGTACCAAAAGTATTATCTACAACAACAGGAAGTCCATGCTTGTGGGCAATAGCTGCAATTGCGTCAATATCAGGAATATCGCTGTTAGGATTGCCTAAGGTTTCAAGATAAATTGCGCGTGTATTTTCTTTGATTGCGCCTTCAACTTCGGC
>DLYJ01000065.1 GCA_003447785.1 Treponema sp. | reverse complement strand
TTACAGCACAAAGAGTTACGTTTTTAGGAAGAGAATCTTTTATTTTTTGAATATTGTTTTTTATATCAGACATTTTTGTTACATTATAACTGAAATCAGTTCATCGGACAATTGCAGGAGCTTGTCCACGTCCAGGTTTTCTGCCCTTTCGTTGGGTGCGATTCCTGCATTTTTCAGGGCGGTTTCAATCTGTTCTGAATTTGCGATTTTTGAAAGGTTGTTTTTAATTGTCTTTCGTCTCTGCAAAAACAGCTGTCTCAGCATTTTCATAAAAAATTCTGGGTTTTTGCAGCGGGGAAAGTCATCCCGTTTTGTCATTAAAACTGCACGGCTTGTAACGTTTGGTTTTGGCCAGAAGTTGCCGCCTGCAAGATCCAGGATAGACTTTACATTGTATGCCCACTGGCACAAAACGCTGAAAGAAGAATAGTCTTCGCTTCCGCACTTTGCGCACATTCTTAAGCCGACTTCCTTCTGCACTGTAAACACGGCCTTGTCAAAGCGGACTCCGTGGTTGATTGTGTCTGCGATAATTGTTGCGGCCACATTATACGGAAGGTTTCCGAAAAAGCGGTCTGCATGAGGATTTGTTTCTGCGTATTTTGTCCAGGTTTTAAGCACGTCCCCTTCAATGAGGGTAAACTTGCCTTTTTCTGCGTATTCTTCAAAAAACTGAGGCAAAAGGCGGGCAAAACCGTGGTCGATTTCAAAAACAGTAAGGTTTACTCCCCGTTCCAAAAGCATTGAGGTCATGCTTCCAAGACCCGGCCCTACTTCCCACACTGTTGAATTTTCATTTACGTCCAGCGCGTCAACGAGTTTTTTTCTTGCGTCTTCGTTTACAAGAAAGTTCTGGCCGAATTTTTTCTGCATGGCCATTCCGTTGGATTCCATAAAGTTTTTTAATTCAACCGGTGAATTATAATCTGGATGCTGTAACATACTAATTCCTTATCGTAATTGACGGAAACATTTGAAAAAAATTAACCGTAAATTGTATCGCCTTATAAATTATATTCATAATAACATTAAAAAAGGGTTCTAGAAAAGGCAGAAGAAGGCAAATTATTATTGCAAAAAGGCCCGTATACAAAAACAGCAGAATCAGCGGACTCATAAAAAGCGTGCTGATTATTCCAATAGGCATTATGGCCCCGAAGTACTTGATACTGATTGGCGCGGTAAAAAGCTGGGCGCCTGCTGACTGTGACAATCCGTCTGAAAGTTTTGGAAAGATTCTTCTGGTCAAAAGCATTTTTATCAGCTGACCTATAGTCATGATTCCGGTAAGTGCGCCGTAAGAAAGCATAAAAGTAACTGACATCATGTCCGAAGGATAAATCATTATATGAATTAAAAATGACGCCGAAAGAACTGTGAGCCCTTTAAACCTTTTTAAGCGCAGGCTTGAGTTTACAAACATAATGAGCGAACTGAGCAGACTTCTGAAAAGCGACGGTGAAACTCCTGCAAACCAGACAAAAAACAGAACCGCAAGGAGCTGGAGCAGGTCTGCAAGGTTACGGCGGGCAAGCTTATTGCCTAAAAAAAATGCAATTCCGCCAAAGAGGCTCAGATGCATTCCCGACAGGGCAAGGATATGAGAAAGCCCTGCCTTCCGGAATGCGTCGGAAAGCCCGTCTTCCGTGTACTCCCTGGAACCGCTCAATAAGGCAAGCAGAAGGGCGCCTGCTCCCTTCCACCCGTACATGAGGCGCTTAAACTGAATACGTGAACGGGCGCGCAGTGCACGGAATCTTCCCCTTAGTGAGTTTTCAAATCCTTCAGAAGTTGCAGATTCAACTATAAAAGTCGGTTTTGAATTCCTGTTGTCAGGCAGAAAACGGACTTTAAGTTTTAATGAAACTCCCTGTTCAAACAGGATAGATTCATTTTTAACTTTTGTGTAAATCTTTCCGGGATATAATGCTTCGATAAAGGAAGCAGGCACGTAGACGCACACAGAGCCCTTTGCAGAGCCTTTTGAACCGGATGATGATTGTACTTCACTTACAAGGATCCAGGCGCTGTAATAGGCTCCTGAGGCCGTTTTGACGGGGTTTGAAGACAAAACGCCGTTAACGTCGGTTATGGAATCAAATTTAAGCAGGCATTTGAATTCTTCCCTGTCTGCAATGGGGAGAATATTTGAATAAAACAGGACTGCGCAAATGAATGCGGCTAAAAATACAGGATTTTGAAGTATCAGAAAAAGAAGTTTTTCTAACTTACCTACCATCTGAGTTTTGCAAGTGAACTTCGTGCCATGGATTTTACTTCTTCAGGATAATTCAAATAGGTTACGTAAAGAAGGTTGTCAAAGGCAGATTTGTCACCTAGCGCTCCGAGCGATTCAATTACGGCCAGAACAACGTTCCGGGCAGGAATGATATTCTTTTCAGCATTTTGGTTCATTTCTGCAAGATATCCGGAAAGAGTCTGGGCTGAATCAGTTGAAGCGAGTTTTGCAATATCGTGTATTACCTGAACGAACTGGGATTCGCTCAGGATGTTTTTAAGGTATTCTTCTTTTGCAAGGGCAAAGAAACGTACTGCAAGTTTTGCAGCCCTCGTCCAGTTTGCCTCTGCAATTGTGTTGAGACAGTTAAGCTGCAGCTTTACTGATTCGCTCATATTTCCGGAAAAGTCCTCCGTATTATATATAGCTACAGAAAGTGCGTTTTCGGCTATTTCTGCCTTAAATTCTTTAGGAATTTGTGAATTTTTTTGAATTAATTCAAAAAAGTTTGATAATTCAATTACATTTGATTCGGTTATGAGCTTTGTAACCTCACTTTTATGGGCCGTGGAAAGCTGAATAAGTGAATTTTCAGCGGACGCCTGCCATTGTGTAAAGCGCCCTGTTTTCCAGCCGTTATAGATAATCCTGAATGAACTGCTGTCACCGATTTGTCCTAGGCATACAATTGTTTTTTCTACAATTTCGCCGGGCTCTTTTGTAACGTCGGCCTTAGAAAGATAGTCGTTCATCAGGACAACGGCAGAGTTGTCATTTGAATCTGAAATTTCTGCAAGTTTATCAAGTACCGAGATTCTGACGGTTGAGTCGCTGAACATATTGAATATATCAATAAGGCTTTTATTCAAATCCGGAATCTGTTTTAGGGCATCGGCTTCTTTTGGAAGTGCCAGAATACTTGCAACGGCAAGAGCGCTTAATTCCCGGTCGTCTTTAAGTAAGGGCTGATTTGTTACTACAAAATCGATTCCCCGTGTTGAAAGAAGGCCTGCTTCAGAGCCGGTGCTTTCTTTAACGGCCTGAGTTTTATCAGAAATGTTTCCCTTTATGAATTTTTTAAGTCCATCGCTTGCATTCTGGGCAAAGAGCATAGAAAAAACTGAATTGAATAAAATTGCTTTTACAAACTGCTTTTTCATTTTTATATGCCTCCTTAGTTAGATTTCATCGCTCACATCGATTGCGGCAAGGTCGTCCAGGTCTTCTTTCTTAAGTGCCTTAGGCGCTGAGAACAGTTCTTCCGTTTTAATCGGGGCTTCCGGCGGAACTCCTTCCAAAGGCTGAAGTTCGACCGGCTCCTCTTCTTTTGGAGCAGTTTCGTCTTCTGCCATATCCTGTTCAGTTGCACTGAGAGCATCAAATACATCCTTTTTGTCCTGAGGAAGAACATTATAAACAAAGCTCAGAATGGCGTTTTTCATGTCTTCTTCGATATGGATGGATTCAAAATGAAGCCTTGACTGGTTAATCTGAGGATTGTATTCAACTGCGCGGACAATACCATACATTAAAATCAATGTCTCGCCCAGCATAAACTGAATTTTTATCTGGGCGTTTACAATACCCTTTCCTCCCACACGAATCATTGCTCCGTCCTCGGAAATATCTTCAAGAACAACCTTATAGCCCGGTTCGGTTTCTACAAGATTAAAATCTATAATCTCCGACTTAATAAAGTACAT
>DLYJ01000239.1:976-6586 GCA_003447785.1 Treponema sp. | reverse complement strand
TATTTATTTTTACCTTCTGCCTGTTCCGTTCGATTAAGGCGTGGATGGACTCAAAATAATTTTTGTCGTGGGCTGTCTGCGCCCCATTCTGGATAAAGGCGGCGTGGTTAAAGCCCGTCGTCGATTCAATCAGTTGAATTACACTATGAGCTGGAGTCTGAAGGGCGATGATTAAAGACTTTTGTTTAAAAAGAGCCGTAAAATCGTTGTATTTGAGGGCGGCTATAAAATAGTCCGGATTGGGTTCAACAATGATGATTGTGTCCTCGGGATAAAGCTCTGCCCATTTTAAGGGCGCGTAACCTAAGCCCATGGAAAAAAACACAGCACCGTAAGTTTCTGATGTGCGACTTTGTTTTACCAGCGTTTCTGCTTCCCGTTTTGGTGCGTAACTTGAATGTAAAAAACTGCCGTTTTCTTTTGCGGTCAAATCCTGTGATTTTGAAGGTAAAATCTCCCAGAAATCAAAGTCGCATTCGCTTTGGGCAGAAAGACCAAGCTGCTGTACGAGGGCCGGAAATCGCTGTTCAAAAAGGCTTACGTTTTTATTCCAGAAAGAGTTCAATTTCCGTGTCCTGTGTGAGCGTTGTTCCCGGCGCCGGTGTCTGGCCTGTAACCCATCCGTCGCCGTTGATTTTTATTCTAAGTTCCGGTTTGTTTAAGAGCTGGAGAAGGCTTCGCTTTGGAAGACCCGTAAAGTCAGGAACCACTGAACCGATTTTAATGTCTTCATCCTGTGGAATTGCAATCAGGCCTGAGTGAGCAAGGCTTGCGGCTCCTCCGCGGCTCATTCCCAGGTGGTCGATGATTGCGCTTGCGGCCTGACCGATTACAGGGGCAACGATACGGCCTGCGTAGGTTTCGCCCTTTGCCTTTTCGATTACGATGTAAAGAATGATTTCCGGATTTTCTACCGGGAAAATTGCTATACAGTTTGAAATAAAGTCGGTTTTACTGTATCCGCCTGTTTTTGGATCTGCCATCTGGGCTGTACCGGTTTTTACACCGATTGAAATATCACCTAAGTTGGCGCGGCTACCGGTTCCGCTCTGGGCAACGGTTTCCATACAGCTCAAAATGTATTTTGCCGTGTTCTGGTGGAGAACCTGGTTTTTAAAGACCGGAACGTGAACGTATTCTTCAACTCCGCCCATTGTTGTAATTTTTTTAATCAAAGTCAGCTGAACGGGAAAGCCGCCGTTTGCAATCGCTGTAGCCGCCTGAACCATCTGGAGGGCGCTGACAGAAATTTCCTGACCGATTGCGATTGTCGGTTTTGAGCGGGCAGACCAGAGCCTGTCATTTGTGTTGCGAACAGCCCCCGAAGTTTCGCCGGGAAGTTCGATGCCGGTCTTTGTGCCAAAACCGAGACTTCTTATGCGTGCAAGGAACTGCTCGCTTTCTATGTGCTCTGACATCTGTGCAAGAGCGTCGTTGCAGGAATATTTAAGGGCATCCCGGGCTGTAATCCAGCCGTGGTGGTCAAGACAGGTTATGCGGATGCGTTCCCCTGAATTGGTGCGTTTTTCGTAAACGCCGTCACAGAGGAAGATGTCCCTGTCGCCGATTGCCTGGCTGTCGTAAAATGAGGCAATGGAAAAGATTTTAAATACAGAACCTGGTTCATAGCTTTCGGTGGCCGGCCTGTCTTTCATTTCTTCCATGGAAGCCTTTGTGTATTCGTTAAGGTTGGTGGAAGGAAGGCTTATGTATGAAAGAATTTCGCCTGTCTTTGCTTCTGCCGCAATCAGCATGAGGCTTGCGGCCTGGGTATCTTCAATCGCCTTCTGGGCGATTTTTTCTAGCTTAAACTGAAGGTTTGCGTCGATTGTAAGGTAAACGTTTTTACCCTGAGTCTCAATGGGACCGTCCGGATTTACCGGCGGCGACAGTGTGTCCTGGAATGTGTATTCAATTCCTGCAAGACCTGTGCCGTCGTTACCCATGTAGCCGATGACCTGGCTTGCAAGGTCTTTTTCTGGATAAATGCGTCCCGGAATCCTGTCAAAGCGCACTGCGCTGAAAAGTCCGTTTTTGTCGGTTATTTCCTTTAAGGTTTCGTAAGTTTCCTGGTCAATCTTTTTTTTGATGTAGGTAAAGGAAGTTGACTTGGAAGAAGTTATCAATGTGGCAAGATTTTCTTCCGTGTAGCCCAGCGGTTCAGCAAAGAGCCGTACAAATTCAGCAAGGTCTTTGATTGAACTTGGTGTGACGCCCACATGATAAAAGTTTGCAGAAACCGCAAGGGGCTTTCCGTTCTTGTCTACAATTGAGCCCCGTTGAATTGTGGGAGAAGTTGTTGCCGGTTCAGGGAGTTTTCCAAAAGCGAGAACTGAGTATTTATAAAAAACATAAATAGAAAAAGCAATTGCAAGACCGCATAGAATGAGCACACGATTTTTTTTGAGGTAGCCGTTTATCTGCATATAACTTTTCCCAACACATTTCGTACGCTGACAAAACCGTAATCTCTTGAATCCACGGATTTTTCGTAATTATCCCCGATAGCCAGAATATAGCCCTCCGGAACCTTGGAACAGTCTTTTAAATTAAAATACTGCTCTTTTGTCAGCGGAATGTTTTTATCCCCTATTTTGAGATTATATAACGAATTGGCTGAATATTCCAGCGATTGTTCTGAAACTGCGGCACAACGCTTTACAACGATTTTGTTGTTGTACATGTAAATCACAATATCGCCTACCTTCGGCCTGTTCCATTGGATTAAAAGCCTGTCGGAGTAGGGAACTGCAATTCCATAGGCAAGACGGTTTACGGCAATTACGGAGCCGTCTTTTATTGCACCTTCCATGGATGTACCTGATACATGAAGAAAATCGATTACAAAGAGCTTTAAAAAAAGCCCTGCAATCAGACCGATAGAGATTACTTTGATAATTGACTTTGCTGATGGTGATAACTGTGTCTGGTACATCTTTTTACTAATATAACGAATTTTGCCCTCCGATAATAGATATATGGAAATAATCAATTACGTAGGAGCAGGCTCGGCCGTTAGACAACCTTCTCCTTCAAAAAGTTTTTTATTAAAAACAAGAGCCGGATCATTTGATTTTTCGCAGGTAAAAGAGCGCCTGCATTCAGTAAAATTTGTTTCAATTCCACGGGTACATCTTCCTGTAATCCGTACACGCCATATTGGCCGCGTGTTGATTGCAGCCCTGTTCTGTTCATTTACTTTTATAACAATGTACAGAGCCGCCGGTTACTTTCAGAGCTTTGCAGGACCTGTAAAGTTTGCTGACGCAGGCAATATGGAAATTGAATTCCTGAATTCTGCCATGGACAGTTTTGCAATGGACAGAACGGACGTTCAGTTTGATGAAAACGGAAACGTGCTTGCCGATGACGGTTCTGTTCTGACAATGTCTTCCCTGGGCATTACAAAGGTTATTTCCTACCAGACTTATAAGGTAAAAAGCGGCGACACCATCAGTTCAATTGCATTGAAGTTCGGACTGACCAATATTTCAACCCTTATTTCCGTTAACGGTATTGAAAACGTAAGAACCCTCCGGGCTGGACAGAAACTGCGCATTCCAAACCAGGACGGAATCAGCATCTCTGTTTCAAAAGGACAGAGTCTGACAGGCCTGAGCGCAAAATATAAGGTTAGCCTTGAAGAAATCCTGGATGCAAACGATTTATCCAGCAGAACTTTAACTGTCGGCCAGGAACTTTTTATTCCGGGCGCTAAAATGGATTCAAATTCCCTGCGCAAAGCCATGGGTGAACTTTTCAGCTATCCTGTCAAGGACCGCTACAGACTTACATCTTTGTTCGGACCCCGGGCTGATCCGTTTACAGGCGTACGTTCAAATCATACCGGCGTTGACATGGCATGTCCTACAGGAACTCCGATTTATTCTGCAATGAGCGGAAAAGTTGTTTATGTGGGATGGAGCAATATTTTTGGAAACTATGTTATAATCAATCATGGTAACGGCTATCAGTCCTTGTATGGCCATATGTCAAAAACACTCTGCCGTTCAGGTAAAACTGTTGCACAGGGTGAAAAAATCGGTCTTGTAGGATCTACCGGATATTCAACCGGTCCACACTTACACTTTACTGTTTACAAGAACGGAAAGCTTGTAGACCCTATGACTTTACTTAAAAGATAGAATATGGAGTTTTACGGAAAGATGAGTACTGTTTGCGTTTGTGGCGGCTGCGGAAGAACAATTGATAATGATTTTATTTACTGTCCATGGTGCGGACAGGCAAAAATGAGAAGCGATGAAAAGTCGGCGATAGAAGCAGTATTTAAAAATCTTGAACGAAAGCAGGCTGAAGACCGTGTAAGACGACTTGCCAGTCTTGGAAAAAAACTTGATGACCTGGAGCAGGACCTGAACATTCTTGCTTTGAGTGCGGAGATGGCTAAATGATAAGAGACCTTTTTAATTCAATCAGGAAAAAGGGCCTGACAGCGGTTGTTTTTTGTGCAGCCGCTTTTTGTGTTTACGCAGAAGTTTCCTTTGAAAGCCCGGATTTAAACGAAAACAATCAGCTTGTATTCAACGTGACTCATTCAATCAGCGGAAGCCCGTCCTACTCAACGGGATTTATGGCAGACGCATCCACCCTGTCAGGAATCAGAATTTTAACCTGCTACCCTGAAAAAATGGAAGTCCTTTCCAAAGGTGCAGTGTTACAGATTAGAAACCGCTACGGAAGCGCACGCTATTCAACAGCGGACAATACAATTTCTTGGATTAAAAGAACAGATTCAATTCCAAGTTTCAGTTCAAAACAGGAACCTCAGAGCGTAAGCCCTGACGGAAAGTGGATCTGCTATATCAAAAAGACTCAGGTAAGCTCGGGGGAACTTATCTTAAAAAATGCTTCTACAATGCAGGAAACTGTCCTTAACAAACACGCCGAATTCGATTTTGAAAAAGTGCCTGTTTTATGGAATCCTGAAAGCACAAGCCTTTTGTACGAAAAAGGCGACAGTATTTATTTCTGCGACCCGAAGGCAGCTTTTCAGAAAGTGCAGATGTCAGAAGATTTCCGAAAAATCGGGAAGGGCTCCATTGCAAGTGTTTGCTGGGCCAATTCAAAAAATTTGATTTATCTTGACCGTGACCTGGTTTACAGAATTTCTTCAAACGAATTATACACCCGGGCACTTTATTCAAAAATGGTGGGAAGCGGAACCGTTATCGGACGTCTTCCGGTAAAATTTGACGGACGCTACGACAAGTTCTCCGTGAATGTGAGGGGAGATTCACTTGTTCTGATTCAGGCGGATAAAATCGTAAGCCTGTTTAAAATCGCAGGCGATGGATTTGAATACCTCCAGAGCGTTTATTCAAAACCTGTAACCGATATCGGCGGAACAATCATCGATATCGATGCCTTCTGGAGCGCTGATTCAAAATGTCTGCTGTGGGTTAACAGCCTCGGTTACGAAGACGGAACCAGAAAGGCTTCTGTTTACTCACTGGGTGCCGAATTAAAGTTCCTTGCAATTATTGAAGGTGCTTCAAAGCCCGTGCTCAGTGAAGACTCTAAAAAACTCTGTTACGCTCAGGGAAACTCCCTCTTTGTTTACGACACATCTTCATGGCAGATGATAGACAG
>DLYJ01000239.1:0-916 GCA_003447785.1 Treponema sp. | reverse complement strand
CTGGACGGAGAGACAATCGTTTCCTTTGCCTGGAGCGGAAATTCAAAAATCTATGCCGGCGGTGTCAGCACTGTCCGGGAATGGATAATCGGCGGCTCTAATTTAAACCGCGTCCTTTTCCTTTCAAGCTGCGCCCGCGTATTCTGGAAGTCATCTTCTGCAGTGTGCGCTCAGGACAGCCATAATCCTAAAATTTTCTACGATATGGATTTGATTGCAGGAACCTGGAAGCCTGTTGAGTCATCAGACATTCTGACTGTGGGAGAGGGGCGCCTCCAGAACGGCCGTTACCGTGTATTTATCAGCACAACTCCAAACCAGAAATTTGCAAATTCACTTTATATCAGAACACTCTCAGGAAAGGCTGTTACAAATCCGCTCTTCCCGGACACTGCTGTAAAGAGCGACTGTCTTAAAAAAGTTGCTCTCGTAATCGACCTGCTGGACGATGCAAGCGGTTTGAGCCGTGTTCTTGCAACATTAAAGGAATACAATGTACCTGCCACATTCTTTGTTAATGGTGAATTTATCCGCCGTTATCCGAAAGAAACAAAACAGATTGCAAAGAGCGGCTTTAATGCAGGCTCGATGTTTTTTACAAACGCTGATTTAACAACAAAAGGCTTTGTTGTAGACGAGGAGTTTATCCGCCGCGGTCTTGCCCGTAACGAAGATGAATTCTATGCGGCTACGGGAAAGGAACTTTCACTTTTGTGGCACGCTCCGTTCTACAGGTCAAATGATTCAATTAAAAAGTCAGGAGAGGCCTGCGGTTACAGGTATGTAGAAGCGGGAAGGTTCAGTCTGGACACAATTACCCTGGAAGAAGCCGCTCTCGGTCGTCCGGGCTACCTGTCAGCAAGCCAGATGATAAGCTTTTATGCCGAAAATGCAACTTCACTTTCTGTGATTCCCG
>DLYJ01000187.1 GCA_003447785.1 Treponema sp. | reverse complement strand
TTCCCTTGAAGTAGAATGAAACGCGCTCTTTCTGTCCGGCGTTCAGGTCGTTGCAGTTGATGTATTCGATTACACAGTTATCACCGCGGTTGTTTCCTTTAGGTCCCTGAAGAATAATGTTTGATGAACCGGTGTAGTGCAAAAGTTCATAGTAGTGGCCTGCAGCAAGAGAAATTGTGTAAGTTCCAGGTGTTGCAGCGGCGGCATCCAAAGCAGCCTGAATAGATGTAAAGTCAGCTGAACCGTCAAGGTTTACTTTGATTGTTGCACCGTCAGAAAAAGCGGTAGGAGCAGCCTTTGTAGTAAATTTCCATTCACCGGCACCGTCAAAGTTAACTGAATAGGTTGAACCCGGTTTGAGCGAGCCGTTGTGCGGAGTGATGCAGACTTTGTTTGCTTCAGCACGAATCAGCTGAGAGCCCACATTAACTTTAGCTCCGTCGCTAAAAGTCTGAACTTCGTCAGCAGCAAGAATAGTATCAACTGTATTTCCTGCTTCGTCAGAAATAATTACTTTGGCGTCTGCAGCAATTTTCTGAGCAGCGTCAAAAGTGACAACAAGTTGTCCGTCATAAGGAGCGTCTTTTGCTCCGTTGGCGGGCGAAAGTGTCACGGCACTTGCGGCAAAAACAGAAGCCGAAAGAGCCAGGGCAGCAAGAATTAATTTTTTCATTATAGAAAAATCCTCCATAAAATTTTGTCATAATAAAATGACTTTTTATACATTTATTATACAAGGGTAGATAAAATCTGCAAAGATGATAAAATTGAATTTACGGGGGTTTTATGTACACAAATCCGGTTTGTTTATGCGATTATTCAGATCCAGATGTAATAATGGTCAATGATATTTATTATATGGTGGCTTCAAGCTTTAACTTTACACCAGGGCTGCCGATTCTGGTATCAAAGAACCTTGTAGACTGGAAACTCGTCAATTACGCTGCAGAAAACATCCCTATTTCACGCTACACATATCCTCAGAACGCTCAGGGAATCTGGGCGCCAAGTTTTTCAGTTCACAACGGAAAGTATTATATAGTTACAGGTCTACCTGATGAAGGACTTTATATCACTGAGACAGAGAATATGCTTGGAAAATGGAGCCCCCTCAAGCAGATTCATCCGGGAAAGGGTTTTATCGATCCTGTACTTTTCTGGGATGATGATGGAAAAGCATATATAATTCACGCGTTTGCAAAGAGCCGCTGCGGATTCAACAGCAAGATCGGCCTGATGGAATATGATCCGGTTCAGATGAAGTGCGTGGGTGAAGATAAAATCATTTTTGACGGAACCCAGAAGCAGCCGACAATTGAAGGCCCGAAAGTCTACAAAAGAAACGGTTATTACTACATTTTTGCACCTGCCGGCGGCGTTGCAGACGGCTGGCAGAGCGTTTTGCGTTCAAAAAATCTTGAAGGTCCGTATGAAGACAAAATAATCCTCAAGGAAGGTCATTCAGGAATCAACGGGCCTCATCAGGGTTCTTGGGTTCATACAAGTTGTGATGAAGACTGGTTTATTCATTTTCAGGAGCGCGGCATTTTTGGACGCATCATTCATCTTGAACCAATGATTTGGAAAGACGACTGGCCTTTAATGGGAACATCGGTTAAAACACTGGTAAGCCCTGGGGAACCTGTCCTTAAATACAAAAGTCCGAAAGTTAAACACAGATCGCTTCCGGCACTTGATATCAGCCGCAACACCCGTGCCTTTGAAAAAGCTAATCTTCACTGGCAGTGGAGCGGTAACCACGGCGAACACTTTGCAACTCAGGTTGGTGCCGTAAATACGGATATTGAATCATTCAAATTGAATATATTGAATGTAGCAGCATATACCCATGACGTTTATCCTGTTTTGTGGCATTCATCAAATGTACTTACTCAGAAAATCTGTTACGAGAACTTTTATTTTATTGCGGAACTTGATTCCACAACGCTGCCGAAAGGCTGCCGCACGGGTGTAATTCATCAGGGAGAGGATTACGCATCAGTTGCCGTTGAACGTACCGACCGTGGAATTGAGTTGATTTACATCAAGTCAGTTAATAATGAATTGACAGACGCTCGCCGCAGTGAAAAAGAAGTTGAGCGCGTTGTAATGCCCGATATCGGAGACCGGGGAATCCGCTTTAGAATGGATTTTATGCCGTTCAGTATTTATTCAGGGGCAATTCAATTTACAGTCACTGTGGGAACAATAATTAAGAAATTCAAGTGGAAGAGCGAATATTACAGCACAGAAAACGCACACTGGGTTGGCGGCCGCTATGGCTTATACGCAATCGGAAATGTAGACGGTAATGTGCTTTATTATAATGTAAAAACACTTCACTAATCTTTCTGGACAAGGCGGTAATCCCAGTTATGTTTCGGATACCGCCCCTTCATTTCTTTACAAATCTCAATCCATGCGCCGTCCCAGAAACCGGCCAGATCAGTTGTTATCTGCAGAGGGCGTCTTGCCGGAGAAAGCAGTTTAAGCAGAACGGGTTCCCCGAGGACCGTCGGATTGGAAAGACATCCAAAGATTTGCTGTATTATTATCTCCAGAGTCGGCTGAATTTTTAACGTACGAACGGTAGTTAGCAAACTATCGATAGTTAGGTTATCTCCTGAATTCTGTATTTGATATTGAATTTTGGCCTTTTTTCCGTTGGAAAGTACCAGAATTTCAGGAACATTTGAATCAATTTCCTGGCCGTTCAAGTAATAGTAGAGGGCGTCATAAATCGTCTGAGCCTGCAGTTTGTTTGAGGTTATAAAAGGTAAAAGCCAATTTTCTGCGTTTGAGGAGAGATTTTCCAGTCTGGTAAAAAGCTCGCTGGATTTTTTTTGAGCATAAAAAATTGAACGCATTAAAAAGGTTCTTGTCCTTGCATCAATTTCAATTGAATCCAGACCGTTTTCCCTGACTGAATTAATAATTGCTTTTGCAAAGTCGTCCGCATCAACTTGAAGGGGAGTTTCGTTAAGTATCATTGCTCCCAGGGAACGGATTTTAACTTTTTTAATTTTATCGGATTTGCCTTCAAAATAAACCCGGGTTGTTTCTTTTGAATTTGTTTCGATATAATCCTGGATTTCGTTTTCGTTTATAGATTCAAAGGCGTAGATTCTGCCGGTTGTCTTGCCCGCATCAACATCAGTTGCGATAATCCATTCCGGACACTGAGATGGATTTTTAGCAAGAAAGGCTTTTCTGCCGCTAACAAACTGATAGGTTGAGCCTTCCTTTGATGATTTATCGTTAGTTTTTAGGCCGAGCCTGTCCGGAAAGCCTGCCAGCAGTAACTTTGCCCTGCTGTAGGACTTGCTCATACTACTGACCGTGCTGATAGTAAGTCGGTCGATTTTTGAATTTAAATCCGCCTTGAATTTTTCAATCTGCTTTGGCGAAAGGTTATTTTGTTCAGCATACTGTGAAACAAAGCCGACCCCCTCTGCTTTTTTACCTGATTTTAAAGCAAAGATGAGTGCTGCGGCAAAGCGGGGATGTAGGGGAAGGCTTAGCGCAACCTTTCCGTCACCGGTTATTTTATTGTCTTTTAATAAGCCAAGACCTTCCAGAAGGTTCACGGCTGAATTCCAGGCGGACGGCTGTGGAGGAGTAAGCCATTCCA
This sequence comes from Treponema sp., assembly GCA_003447785.1. Classification (GTDB taxonomy): domain Bacteria; phylum Spirochaetota; class Spirochaetia; order Treponematales; family Treponemataceae; genus Treponema_D. Next base: position 1,237 of record DLYJ01000187.1, on the reverse strand, counting down.
GGCTGTCGATAGCTGCGCTTGACCACTGTGCACATTCAAGAACGCATGGTGTTAAATCAGAGCGCAGGATTTCCGGATCAACCTGTTTAACCAGAACTTCATTTTTGTCCCAGAGACGGATGCAGCGTCCCGGTCCCAGTCGTCCTGCACGACCAGTTCTCTGCTGTGCGTTAAAAAGGGAAACACGTTCCGTAACGAGGGTCTGCATGGAAAGGCGCGGATTTATCCGGTTGAGCCTCATCCAGCCGCTGTCAATTACAGTGTTTACTCCCGGTACTGTGAGAGAGGTTTCTGCAATTGCCGAAGACAGAATTACCCTCTGAGGCAGATTTTGGGGAACAGGATTTAAAACTTCTTTCTGCTCAGCAAGGGAGATTGAAGAGTGCAGGATTTTTATATCGATTGAATTGTCAGAAAGCTTTTCTGCGAGTTCTGACTGAATTTTACGGATTTCGTATATGCCGGGAAGAAAGACGAGAATTGTGTCTTTACGATAGTTTTCTTCAGTTTTGGCGGCTACCGAACGGTCGGTAGTGGACTTACGAGCGTTAGTTATTTCATAAATTATGGCAGATGTGACAGATTTTGATGGTTCAAATTCAATTTGAACAGGGTACAATTTGCCAGGAATTTGAAGAATTTGAGCGTTTAATTCAGTTGAAACTGCTTTTGCGTCGATTGTAGCACTCATTATGACCAGATACAAATCATCCCGTGCCTGCATTGTCTGGCGCAAAAAAGCCAGGGATAAATCAGACTGTAGGGAGCGCTCATGGAATTCATCAAGGACAACAACATTGACCCCCTCTAAAAATGGGTCGCTCTGGATCTGTTTTACAAAAACACCGTCCGTCATTACAGTAAAGCGTGTTTGTTTTCCGGTCTTTGAATCCAGATGAACCGTGTAACCACAAGTCTGTCCGACCTCCTCATCCAGAAGATTTGCTACCCGTGCGGCAACAGCTGTGGCTGCAAGACGGCGAGGTTCAAGCATGGCTATTTTTCCGTCAAAGTGTTTTAAAAGAGCGAGAGGGAGGGCGGTTGATTTTCCTGCACCGGTTTCCGCAGTAAGTATTAAAATTCGTGAAGGAGAGTCTTTTAATGTTTGACAAATCGAATCAAGATGTTCTGTAATCGGTAAATCTTGAATCGCTTTGGGGTAAGTTGCCATTGATTCATTTTACTGAGAAATCGGCTCAGGTGGTAGTAGTTTGTCCGTTCCAAATACATTTAGGAC
>DLYJ01000093.1 GCA_003447785.1 Treponema sp. | reverse complement strand
ATTATAGAAAAAACTTTCAAAAATTAGAGATTTTAAAAGTTTTTGATTACTTTAAGTATAACATGTGTTATAATTTTTGTCATTATGGGAAATATTTTTGCCAAAAAATTATTGAAAAAATGGTCTGACCGGCTTGCGGTCATTATTGTAATTGCTGTCTGGGCTCTCGCAGCCGCTTTTAACCTTCTTCAGAAGTTCGATTTCCGTATGTATGACCTTCTGCTGGGGATGAGCAAGGATCCTCAAATCCGTCCTGAACTCATGTTTGTTGAAATTGATAACAAATCTCTTGAAGACCTTGGTCCGTGGCCATGGAACCGCGATATTCTTGCAAACACCCTTATCAGAATGAAAGAACTGGGTGCAAAGCAGGCTGTATTCGATATTGAATACCTTTCGCCGTCAAATCTTGCTGTTAACCCGAAGGCGGCTCAAATCGTGGACTCGGCAATCGAAGTTCAGAAAAAGGACGTTTCTGATGTTGTAGACCAGCTTGCAAGTGCGGCAGTTTCCGGCCAGTACAGAAACAGTGAGATTCTTGAATTTGCACGGGCTGCCGTTTCGGACGTCATTACGCCGGGCTTTGATTCCCTTAAGCAGACTTTTGATGAAGCCTCTTACCAGGATAACGATGCCTACTTTGCACAGGCCATTCAGTTCTTTGGAAATGCCTGGCTTACAATTAACATTCTTGACCTGGATATTAACTATGATAAGGAATATCTGGATTATGTGGGCAAAAAATGTCTCTATTCAAATGTAATCGATAAACACGACCTTATTACAAAAGGAAACCTGTACTACCTGAAGGACCAGGGCGGCGACAACAAGCTGGGCTTCTGTCCTGCCCGGGAACAGTTTATGCTTGGTGCACAGGGCGCAGGCTTTACAAACATTGTCCTGGACAGCGACGGTACCCGCCGCCGTGTTGAACTTTTGAGCAGGCAGGAAAACGGTTACGCAGGCCAGCTGGTTTTTGCTCCGATTCTGCGCAATTTGAATCCGGAACAGATTGTACGAACAAGATTTTCCCTCAGGCTTATGGGTGTGACTGACCCGGACTCAGGCGAAAAGAAAAACATCACGATTCCGCTGGACAGCCACGGACGCATGCTCATCAACTGGCTCAATAAAGAATTTATTGATTCGTTCCGGCGTGAAAGTGTAGTTATGCTCTACCAGCTGGACGAAACTGAGAGAAACATTGTTTCCCTGATGAATACAATTGCGGGTTTTAATCTCTGGGATAAAAAAGGCAATCCCCTTTCCTACAAGGCAGAGTCGGCTTCAATTCTTGCCGACTACGGGGAAATTGATGCATACAAGCAGTTCCTTCTTGGCAAATGTGCCGGTTTTGATGAAAACGGAACGGCAAAAGACGGCGGAATTTCTGATGCCGAATACGAAGATTTCTTTGCCGCACGACGCGCATTCTTTGACCGTGTAAGCGCATTTATCGACGGACCGTATTTTAATGAAATCAATGAAACCCTCGACTCGATGAAGGGTCAGCTTGATGAAGAAAACTATAAGGAACTCAAGGCCGGAATCAACGAACTTTACGGCACTCTCAAAAACGAAGACGAGATTTACAGAAGTACCTTTGCCGAAAAGAAAAAGGCGTATGAAAATTCATTCTGTATAATCGGAAACACTGCAAGTTCAACAACCGACCTTGGAACAACACCGTTCAACCGCGCATACCCGAATGTGGGAACCCACGCCAATGTTTACAATACAATCCTTACAAGAAGCTTTATCCGTGAAATTCACTGGCTGATCGGTTTTGTAATTGCTTCAATTCTGGCTCTGGGTGCAGTTTTCCTTTCTACCGGAAAAAAGGCCTGGTACCAGAACACCCTGGGAATTCTTTCCGTTCTGGTTTGTGTATTTGTACCTATTATGCTGATGGTTCTGTTCAGAATTTATGTTCCGATTGTAGCGCCTGTTTTAATTACAACAACTTCCTTCCTTGTTGTAGTCGTTCTGCGCTTTGTAACTTCAGAAAAAGACAAGAGCGTAATCCGTAACGCTTTCTCTACATATCTTGCGCCTGCCGTTGTAGACCAGATTGTAAAGGATCCTTCAAAACTTAAGCTCGGCGGTGACGAAAAACGAATGACAGCCCTGTTCAGCGATATCAAGAGTTTCTCTTCATTCTCTGAACTTGTAACTCCAACCAAACTCGTAAGCGTTCTCAATGATTACCTTGGAAGCATGAGTGACCAGATTCTTGCTGAGGGCGGAACAATCGACAAATACATCGGTGACTCAATCGTATCATTCTTCGGTGCGCCTCTGGACCTGGAAAATCCTGCCTGGAGCGCTGTTGTAAGTGCCATCCGCATGAAACAGGCCGAAGCAGAATTCAATAAGGAAAACGTGGCAAACGGTAACATTCCCCGGGAATTGTATACACGCGTCGGCATCAATACCGGTGACATGGTTGTGGGAAATATGGGTACAAGTGCAAAAATGAACTATACAATCATGGGAGACGCCGTAAACCTTGCCAGCCGTCTTGAAGGTGTAAATAAAGTTTACAAGTCATGGATTTTGTGCAGCGACACAACCTGGTATGACGCAAACACCGGAGAGAATATGGGTAATATTATTGCACGTCCCTTTGACCGTGTCCGCGTAGTTGGCCGTGATGAACCTGTCCAGCTGTACAATATTCTGGGATTTAAAGATGAATTGAGCGAATCGTGGCTCGAAGCAGTTGATATTTTCCAGAAGGCTATGGATAAATATTTGCAGCGTGACTTTGCCGGAGCAGGAAAACTCTTTGTCAAAGCAAACAAGGTTTGCCCAGAAGATGAATCTTCACTGGTTTACGCTCAGAGATGCAAGGAATATATCGAAAAAGGTCTCGGTGAAAACTGGGACGGAATTATGAATATGACGAGCAAATAACGACCTCACAAATCTCCAAATTCTACAAATTTGCGAAAAACGTTAGCCTTTTCTAACAGATTCTGTTGGAAAAGGCTATTTTTTATCGTAAAATTTCTAAATCCAGTACGGAAAAACACAAATAACATTGCATTTATAATCTTCAAGATGTCGGAATAATCCAAAAACTAAGTTGAACATTTTATTTTTGAAGTAGAATACTGTATCCGTTGCGGTATATCGCATTGAAATTGTTTTAAACCGCAGCCTCATTACAAAAAGATAAATGCCTTGACTATTAACGAGGAGTTTATCTGCCGTCTGCTGTCTGAGTGTTTAAATCGGAGGAGCGCTATGGACAGAGCGGCTTTATTCATACTTGGAGGTCAGTATGAAAAAAAGTGTTAGAGCAGTTGCTGCTCTTGCAGGTCTTATTCTTGCTTGCGGACTTGCAATGACAGGTTGTTCTGGACTCTTGGGAGTTGATTCTGAAAAGGGTGACTCATCAAAAGCTTCAGCCAGCCTCAACAGTCGAGCTACTTATGTTGGTTCCAGCGGAATCAGCGGTACGCCAAGTGGCTCAGGTTCAGGAAGTGGTTTTGTTTCAGCAAAAGGCTGGCTCAACAGCGCTTATGTTATCTGGACTGCATCTGGTTCAAGTTTCACCGTAACATGTGACGGAACTACTGTAGATTCACTCCTTACACGTAAAATCGGAAATCAGTGGCGTGTTGATATTCCTGGGCTTAAAGCCGGAAGTCACACAATCAAAATCACCGGAAGTGCAACAATTACAGCAACTGTTAACGTTGTAAACCAGGATCGCTCCGGATTTGCTTTCTATGGTTCAACTGTTCCTGGTGCATACAATGCTGACGGTACACTCAAGTCAGGTGCTGTTGTTCTTAACATCAACAATTCTACAAAGGATTCAGTTAAACTTGATGTAACAACGGATTCAAAAGGAAATAAGACATCATGCACAGGACTTCAGCCAATTCTTGATGCCTTCAAGAAAGGATATGATAACCGCCCGCTCTGTATCCGTCTTATCGGACGCGTAACAGATCCTTCTGTTCTTACTTCCGGCGACCTGATGATTTCTGGTTCAGGTTCATCAAAACACCTTACAAACGGAATTACTGTTGAAGGTATCGGTTCTGATGCAACAGCTTACGGCTGGGGAATCCGCATTAAAAATGCTGACTTCATCGAAATTTCCAACATCGGATTTATGATGGTAGACTCTGGAGAAGGTGACAATGTTTCTCTCCAGCAGGATTGTAAAAATGTCTGGGTTCATAACTGCGATATGTTCTATGGTGCTCCGGGCGGAGACAAAGACCAGGCAAAAGGTGATGGTGCCCTTGACTGCAAAAAATCAACATATGTTACATTCTCTTACAACCACTTCTGGGACAACGGAAAATGTAACCTTCTCGGTTTGAGCGAAGGAACTACTGACGGTCTTTACATTACATATCACCACAACTGGTATGACCACTCAGACTCACGTCA
>DLYJ01000194.1 GCA_003447785.1 Treponema sp. | reverse complement strand
TTTGTGTATTTTTGAGATTTTTCGTCCCATACAGCTTTTTTAAGGCTTGCAGACTTTGTGTCCATAAAAACAATTGTATTTTTGTCTTTTGAAACTGCCGTATTTGAATACAAAGTTTTTTTCTGTCTGTTGAATAAAAGGTCTTTCTGAGAAAGGGGTTTTACTTGAGGCGGATTGAGCTGTTCATAAAACTCGTTCCAGACATCAGTCAGGTTTCTGCCATATGTTTTTTTGAATACTCCGGCGCAGAAAGACGGGCTTAAGGAGCGTCCTGCCATATACCAAAATTCTGCATATTTTGAAAAACCGTAAGTTTCCTGGAGGTATTTGGCGAACGAGCCGCCCCAGATGTAAGCGTCAGTTCCGCCCGGATAAGTATCCCGTGCGCCAGTAACATCGCGCCAGGAAGGTTTTACACCGTCAATTTTTGCCTGATATACAATCTGTGTTGAATACGGGTCGTTCATTCGGCCGCCGCGGACACTGTCATGGCGCTCAAGGCCTTCCGTAGAAACAGTGGCGCCTTCAAGCCAGAATGTGGTCAGTGTCAACTGCGACGGAGTAAATGCATCTGAAAAAAAAGACATTGCCCTAAAAAAGCCCGCCTTGATATTCATTGTTACCGCGTGGGTAAGTTCGTGGTAAAAAATTGTTTCAAGTGATTTCTCGTTGTTATCGATTCCTTCCATTGTTGCTGTATCAAACAGGACAATCCGGTTATAGGGAACAAGTGCAAAGTAAGCGTTGATCTGTTCCAGCTGTTTTGTAATGGTTACGGGAAAGCGCTGATAAGGCTCAGTTTCAAAGAGTCCACAGATTTCAAGATAGTAGGAGTCGCAGACCGCTTCAATTTTTCGGGCGGCTTCTTCACACTCTGCCGGAAAGATAATGTCAAAATACTCGGTTTTATAAACCTTTAAATCGCCCCTGGTTCTGGCTAAAACTCCTCCGTAGGAAAAAAGATTTGCAGTAAAAACAAAAGCAAAACTAAAAATCAAAAAAAATCTTTTCATAAAACACCTTAAATAAGACCTGCAACGGCGGTACCGATACAGATGTCGTCATCCATGCTGACTAATTCATATTTTAAACCGTTCTGGACTGTTTTACTCTGATTCAGATTGAATTCAATCCGCTCTTTTAATCCATGCATTTTGTAAAAAGTTGAACCGTTGCACAAAACGCACACGCTTCCCTCATCATTTTCCGGGCAGGCCTGTGCGGTCAAAATCAGGCTCGATTCAATAATGGAAGCGGCAATCTTTGCGCACCTGTCAACAAAGGCATCCATAATTGCAAAGAGAGTTTTTCTGTCACTTTCTTCCCTGACAAAATCAAAAGGGCTTTTTTGTCCTGAAAGAAAAGCATTTACTTCGATTGTGCTGAGTAAATTCATTTTTAAAATTGAATCAGCAGTTTCCCCTCTAAAAAGCCCTTCCCTGCATGCGGTATGAAGGGCCGTAAGAACAGCTCCGCCCATATACGCGCCCGAGCAGCATTTTTCAAGGGGATACTGGTCCGGATTTTCTGTAGTTTTGTCAAATTCAACATCAAAATCACTGAGAGGAACGCTCACGGATTTTCCGATTTCTTCTACAATAATCTGGCGTTCAATTTTTAAGGCATCGTTTTTATAGACAATTGCCGCGTTAATTCCGGTTCCAAGGATAAAACCGATGTAAGAGCGGTATTTTTGTGTTGAACAGGCACAGCCAGCAAGCAGGGCCGCAACCGTGTCGTTTAAAAGCCTGATTGATTGAATGTTTTTCCAGCCCCGTTTTCGAAGAACTTCCAGCAGGTTTTTACCTACGGGATTCCCAAGCACTTGTCTTGCCTTGATTTCCTTGCTGAACGCGTTGGGTATTCCGTCACCGTCTTTTGTAATATCCATTGAATATGAAAAACAGAATCCGATTCTTTCGGCCTTGTCCTTCAGGTAATCAATATTGTCTGCAATTGCGTTAAAAAATTCGTCTCTGGAAAACTCTCTGTCCAGGGCCGGCATGGAAGTTTTTCTAAAATCACTTACGGAAAACCTGCCGTCCCTGCCGGTTGTCACAAGGCATGAGCGGAAGTTTGTTCCGCCGGCGTCGATTACTATAATTTTTGTATCTGAAGGTATTTTCTCCGGGACGGCCTTCCATGTCCTGAACATGTCTGGTCCGCGGCCCCTGTCTTTTGTAGCCTTGTCCTGAGTAAACGCGTCAGTCATTTCCTTTACCAGCGCGTCAGTAATCATCACGGTTTTAAAATTATGCCGTGCAAAAAACTCGTCTGTATTCATCTTTTTAATTATAGCATTTTTCTCCCGGATAAAAAGAGGGCTTTAAGGAATAAAGGGTTATTAAAGGAGATTTTTCCCTTTTCAAAATGCTTTTTTAATTTTTTATTTTAAACTATAATCTCTTTCCTATGGCAGCAGATTTATCTGACTTAAAAAATGAACTCAACCCCGAGCAGTACGAAGCGGTTATGACCACTGAAGGCGCGATATTGATTATCGCAGGAGCCGGCAGCGGTAAAACACGCGTAATCACTTTCCGTATCGCACACATGCTCAATGAAGGAATTCCACAGAGTCAGATTCTCGCACTTACCTTTACAAACAAGGCAGCCAGGGAAATGAGCGAACGAATCCGCGAACTTACGGGCAAAAAACTTCCGTTTCTGACAATTTCCACCTTCCACGCATTCGGTGTAAAGGTTTTGAGGCAGGACATTTCAAAACTGGGCTGGAGGGAAAACTTTTCCATTTATGACGAAACGGACCGTAACGCCCTGATTAAGGAAACAGGCCGCGAACTGCATTATTCCCCGGAGCAGCTTGATATTTACCAGATTGGAATTTTAATCTCCGACATCAAGACAGGCCGCAAACAGTGGAACCACGAAAACGAAATCTACAGACAGCTTTACGAAGCATACCAGGAAGGCCTCAAACTTTACAATGCAGTAGACTTTGACGACCTGATTGTTCTTCCTATAAAACTTTTCCGCGAGTTTCCGGAAATTTTACAGTCCTACAAGGACCGCTACAAATACATCATGGTTGATGAATTCCAGGATACGAGCCACCAGCAGTATGAACTTATGCATCTTTTGTCCGATAAAAACGTTGCAGTCGTTGGTGACGACGACCAGAGCATTTACAGCTGGCGCGGTGCCGATTACCAGAACATCATCAATTTTGAAAAGGATTTTCCGGATGTAAAGGAAATCCGCCTTGAACAAAATTACCGTTCAACAGGAACAATCCTTGCGGCGGCAAACGGTGTAATCCAGCACAATACAAACAGAAAGGACAAAAAACTCTGGTCCGGAAACGGCGAAGGCAAGCCCATCGAAGTACAGATGAGCGACAACGAGACCGCCGAATCAGATTTTATCGTAGATACAATTTTATCCTTAGCCGTAACAGAAAAGCGGAAGTACGACGATTTCTGCGTTTTAATCCGGGCAAATACGCAGAGCCGCCCCATTGAAGAAGCCTTTCTCCAAAAAAACGTTCCTTACGTTATGAGCGGCGGAACTTCGTTTTTCCAGCGCAAGGAAATCAAGGACATTATAAGTTATCTCCGCGTAATCGCAAACCACGATGACGACGTTAACCTTCTGCGCATCATAAACACGCCCCGCCGCGGAATCGGACGCAGCGCAATCGAAAAACTCAACACGGTGTCAAGGAACCTGGGCTGTTCTCTCTACGAAGCGATGAAGTCTATTCTTGAACTGGGAGACGACAAGGCGGAAGACTTATTGAATTCAATGGATGAGACGGG
>DLYJ01000248.1 GCA_003447785.1 Treponema sp. | reverse complement strand
CAGGCAGGCCAGGGACCGATGATTCCGGCACAGGGGCCTTTTGAACGCCGCCGCCAGAACGCATCATTCCTTGCCGAATACAGCCGGGATTTGACTGCACTCAGCCGCGAAGGAAAACTTGATCCTGTTGTAGGCCGCGAAAAGGAATTAAAGAGACTTGTTCAGATTTTAAGCCGCCGCACAAAAAACAATCCTGTTCTGGTAGGTGAGCCGGGCGTTGGAAAAACTGCCGTTGTAGAAGCCCTTGCCCAGAAAATCGCACAGGGGCAGGTGCCTTACTACCTGTTAAAAAAACGGATTCTTAGCCTGGACCTTGCAGCCCTTGTTGCAGGTACCAAGTACCGCGGTGAATTTGAAGACCGCATGAAGAGAATGATGAAAGAAATCCGCGAAGACGGAAACATCATCATCTTTATCGACGAATTGCATACAATCATCGGAGCGGGCGGACCTGAAGGTGCAATGGACGCTTCAAACATCTTAAAGCCTGCCCTCAGCCGCGGCGAAATCCAGATTGTTGGTGCAACAACCCTCAAAGAATACCGCAAATACTTTGAAAAGGACTCAGCCCTTGAACGCCGTTTCCAGGTTGTTAAGGTTGATGAACCGGACGTAAAGGATACTGAGGCTATTTTGAACGGCCTTAAAGGCAAATACGAGGAATTCCACGGGGTTATTTATGATGAAGATGTAATTCCTTCGATTGTCAAGTTTTCAGAGCGCTATATCCCTGAACGCTTTTTGCCGGACAAGGCAATTGATATTCTCGATGAAGCAGGTTCAGCTAAAAAAATCAGCGAAGAAGAACGCCCTCAGGAACTTGCCGACCTTGAAAAGGCAATTGAAAACCTGAGTAACGAAAAAAAAGAACTCGTTGCAACCCAGAATTATGAAAAGGCCGCAGAAGTTCGTGACAAGGTGCGGGACTTAAAGCGCAAATTCGATGAATTCAGCAATTACTGGCAGAATCATTCCTCCCTGTCAAAAAAGCATGTTACCGTGGACGATGTGTGCCAGATAATTTCTTCAATCACAGGCATTCCCCTGGAACAGCTGGATTCAAATGAATCAAAGCGTCTCCTTCACATGGAAGATGAACTTCATAAATCTGTCATCGGTCAGGACGAGGCCGTAAAACTTTTGTCCGGTGCAATTAGACGCAGCCGCTCAGGCGTAAGTTCCGGGGACAGGCCTATGGGTTCATTTATTTTCCTGGGACCAACTGGTGTGGGAAAAACACAGCTTGCAAAAACCCTTGCAAAATTCCTTTTTGGAACAGAAGATGCCCTGATTCGTATAGATATGTCTGATTACATGGAAAAACACAATGCCAGCAGACTTGTGGGAGCGCCTCCGGGATATGTAGGTTTTGATGAGGGTGGTGTGCTTACAGAAAAAGTGCGCCGTCATCCCTACAGCGTTGTCCTCCTGGACGAAATTGAAAAGGCACATCCTGATGTATTCAATCTTTTGCTCCAGCTTCTTGAAGAAGGTGAATTGAGCGATAATCTCGGTCACACCGTAAACTTCAGAAATACTGTAATCATCATGACAAGCAACGCAGGTGCAAGACAGATTACAACAGAACACCGTCTGGGCTTTTCATCCATCGAAGACGGAACGCTTCCTTACGGTCAGATTAAAGCCAATGCCCTTGAAGAACTTAAACGCCTCATGAGCCCGGAACTTCTTAACCGTATCGACGATGTGGTTGTGTTTGACGCCCTCAACAAAAAACAGATTGCTTCGATTCTTGATATCCAGCTGGGTGAACTTATGGACCGCCTTGCAGACAAAAATCTTACAATCAGCGTTACTAAAAAAGCCCGGGAATATCTTATTCAAAACGGATATGAACCGAGCATGGGTGCCCGTCCTATGAGACGAATCATTCAAAAAGAAATCGAAGACCAGCTTTCTCTACTGCTTCTGGAAAACCCGAATCCACCTTCAAACAACATTGTCGTTGATATGGTAAAACAGGCAGTCAAAGTTGAATTTGACAGACCGGAGCATGAAAAAGCAGCGAAAACAAAAAAAACAAGTAAAAAACAGACAGTCAGTCAGATTGGAGATATTTAAAAATGACATTCAGTGATTTTGGTAATAAACTCTGCGGCGAGTCCGGCATTTTGCAGCTCATGGACGATATCGGAAAGCCGCTTCCAAAAGGAGTTAAGCCGTACCGCCTCGGCGGCGGAAACCCTGCCCAGATTCCGGAAATTCAGCAGATGTACCGCAGGAGAATGGAGCAGATTTTAAATACCGGTGACGATTTTGAAAAGCTCATCGGTTTTTATGACAGCCCCCAGGGTCGTGTTGAATTTATCGAAACCGTCGCAGAATTCTTTAAAAACAAATACGGCTGGAATATTGACGGCAAAAATGTTGCAGTCAGCAACGGAAGCCAGAGCGCCTGCTTTTATCTTTTTAACCTTCTGGCAGGTACTTTTACGGAAAACGGCAGACAGATAAAAAAACGCATTCTTTTTCCTCTTGCCCCGGACTACATCGGCTACGCCGACCAGGGAATCGAAAAGGACATGTTTGTAAGTATTCCTTCAACATGGGAAGAAGAAGGCAACAACTTTAAGTATCATGTTAATTTTGAACTTCTGGAAAATTATCTGGAAAAAAACTTTTCCAAAATCGGGGCGATGTGCGTAACCCGTCCTACAAACCCCACAGGAAACGTTCTTACCGATACAGAAGTTAAACGTCTTTCTTCTCTTGCTGACAGGTACAATGTTCCGCTGATTATCGATAACGCTTATGGTCTTCCATGGCCAAACATTATTTTTACGGATGACGCTTCGCCTTATTACGGCAAAAACATCATTCTGAGCATGAGCCTGAGCAAAATCGGCCTTCCGTCACTTCGCACGGGAATCATTATTGCCGATGCGCAGATTGTTAAGGCTTTAGGCAACCTGAATGCCATAGCGGCCCTTGCTTCCGGTTCAATGGGACAGGCAATTGCAACCCCGCTTATCAGGTCCGGAGAACTTGTACAAAAGGCGCAGGATTTTGTAAGACCTTACTACGAAAACAAGGCTAAAAAGGCGGTTGCGGCATTCCATCATTATTTTGAAGGAACTGATTACCGCCTACACAAAAGTGAAGGTTCAATTTTCCAGTGGATTTTGATGAATAATCTTTCGGTTACATCCAAAGAGTTTTATTCAAAATTAAAGGAAAAGGGCGTAATCGTTGTTCCCGGCGAATACTTTTTCTTTGGCGATGATATCGAAGGAGGCCTTCCGTCTTTAAAAGACCATGCTCATTATTCAAAGTGTCTGCGCATTAACTATGCGGGCCCTGAAGACGAGGTTGAGCAGGGAATTAAAATCATTGCCGATATGTACAGAAAGTTCAGCCGCTGATTTTTTTGTAAAGGTTTAAGGCTACAGGCAGGAGTTTTTCCTTTGAATTCATATTTGGATCATCCACAACGCACTGAAAGAGTTCGTTGAGGATGTGGCCGAGAGTTTTTCCCGGGGCAATTCCTGCTTCTATCAGATCTTTTCCGTTTACTGCAAGACTCTTTAAATTGAGGACGGCCTTTTCGGATTCAATTTTTTTGATTCTGTCCGAAAATCCCAGGAGGTTGAGGGCAGTTTCGCTGTTTGCATCCACAGGAACTCCGTATTTGCCGAATGTGTCCGCCCGGCGTAAATCAAACAGATCGTCAATATTTTCAATTCCGATTCTGATTATAAAACGGCGCACTGCGGCATCTGACCACGTTTTTTCGTAGTAGAACATGTGTTCCTTTACCAGGTGACAGATTTTATCTATCTGAGCGTTGCTGAGTTTTATTCTTGTCAGAATTGTTCTTGTAAGTTTTTCAGAAACATTTTCGTGCTGGAAAAAATGCACTACACGGATTTTTTCTGAGGGGTTTGAAGGATTTTCTTCAAAAACTTCTTTTCGTGTTTCCTTTTTTCCGATGTCGTGGAAGAGGGCCGCATAACGGACTGTAAGATTGTCCTTGGGAGCTCCGTCGCAGGCTGTAAGACAATGGTCCAGTACGTCCATTTCGTGGTAGCCCCTGTCATCCGCCTGTTCAACACCCCTGCATTCTGCAAGTTCCGGGATAAAGATTTTAAGTACGCCGGTTTGTTCCATGAGGCGAAGGCCGTGAGAAGGTTTAGGGGAGCGGAGAATTTTTTCAAATTCATCCCGGAATCGCTCCAGGCTCACCGAACCGATTTTCTTCTGAACTTCTTCATTAAAAATCTCGTTAAAGGTGTCCTTATCGATGTCAAAACCCAGCTGGCTTGAGAATCTCAAGCCTCTCAGGGGCCTCAGTCCGTCTTCCATAAAGCGTTCGTGAGGATTTCCGACGGTTTTTATAAGTTTTGCCTTTATGTCCTTCTGTCCGTTAAAAGGGTCTACGATTGAACCGTCACTTAAGTCTGCGGCAATTGCGTTCATGGTAAAGTCCCGCCGGCTTAAATCGTCTTCAATTGTTTTTGCAAAAATGATTTTGTCCGGATGTCTGCCGTCTGAGTAGCCCTGATCTGCACGGAAAGTCGTAACTTCAATTTCGTGCTTCATAAAATGAACAGTAACGGTTCCGTGGGCAATTCCTGTGGGGATAACAACCTTAAACATTTGTATAACTTCCTGTGGAGTTGCGTCTGTGGTTACATCCCAGTCGGAAATCTTTTTGCCAAGAATTGTATCACGTACGGCACCACCAACCAGGTATGCCTTATAGCCGTGCTGAGAAAATATTCTGTTGAATTCTTTTAGTTCATGGGGAATTGAAATTTTATTCATATCAGGCAAGTCCGTCCGAAACGATAAAAATAAAGTTTGCTCCTAAACAAACAAAACATGCTAATAAGAAAAGTACAAAAAATATGGCAAGATGAACATAAAAATACGCCTTTTTTTTGGTAACGATGTAGTAAATACATTCAATTACCGCCGCAAAGGAAAAAAATCCCATTCCGATTGCAGCGTAGGAGCACATTTTCAGTGTAAGCGTCTGGTTTTCGTCCAGAAAGTGCTGGATGTTTCCGGTCAAAAAAAGCAGAAGCTGGGCAATCAGCAGGAACATAAAAAAAATCATTCCCCGCCTTGTGAGGGAAAGCAAAAGAGGCAGGCGCCTGAAAATTGAAAAATTTCTTATGTCAAATTTTTGCGGTGAATCAGATTTTTTTTTCATGCTTGCTAACTGAATAATTTTTGTATATTCTAATTATAATAGGGAACTTCGAAAAACTCGCCTTCGGCGATTTTTCGAAGTTCCCGACGAGTTTTAATTTCTGATAATAGCAGAAATTAAAACATCGCATTTGCAAAGTTACCTCGAAAAATTGCAATTTTTCGAGGTTCCATATACATCCAATTATATATTAAAGGTGGAATATGAAAAAGGGGATTGTCAGTGTAATTATTATCCTTTTGTTCGGTACAGCCGTTTTTTACTTTGGTCTTGTAAACATGAAGGTTCCTGCAGGTCAGTACGGAATTATGGTCAGCAAAACAGGCGGTGTTAACGAAAACATCATAGAAAACGGAAAACTGATGTGGCGCTGGGAAGCCCTTCTTCCAACAAATGTTGAAATTCATAAATTTGACCATGGAATTTTCCATTCGTCACAGAGTTTAAAGGGAAGTCTCCCGTCTGCCGAAATCTATACTTCCCTGATTAAGGGAAATCCTGACTTTTCTTATTCCTTTGATTATGACATCAGTCTCCTTGTTACGCCGGAAAACGTAGTTCAGCTCTTAAAAAACGGCACTGTAAATTCAAATGAAAGCTTAAAAACTTATCTTGAAGAAAATGCAGAAAAAATCGCATTCGACCTTTCAAAAAACATAATCGAACAGAATGCAGAAAACCTCGTTACTGTTTTTGATGTTGAGCCTGCAGTTGAACAGCTTAAAATGTCTAAAAAATTTGAATACATTGACGTAAAGGATGTTGTTCTTAAAAAGGCAAAAATTCCTGACGTAAGGCTTTATAAAATTGCACGCAAATCCTACGAAAAGTTTCAGGATATGGTTGATGCACTTTTAGGTGAAGCTGCTAAGGAACAGGCCCAGAAAATTCTTGCCGATGAACGCTCTGTAAACAGACTTACAAAAATAGGGGAAGTCCTGAAAAAATACCCCGACCTGAACAACCTGCTTTCTAACGGCGGCTCTGCCGATGTTCTTAAAGCCCTTAATAACCTCGAATAAAAAAAACTCACAGGAGAAATTAAAAATATGCGTCTTTTTGGAATCCGCGGAGCTACCGGTGCCGAAAACACAAAGGAATCAGTAATCCAGAATGTGGGACAGATGTTCAGCCAGCTTGCAGAGGAAAATAATTTAAAAAGTGAAGACATTGTAAGCATTCAGTTTACAATCACAGCCGACCTTAATCAGATGAATCCGGCCGCAGCTCTGAGACGGGGCAATCCTCCCATTGATGTTTCAAGGGTCCCGCTTTTCTGCAGCCAGGAACCTCAGATTGAAGGTAGCCCTGAAAAGATGATTCGCGTCCTCATTACAACTTATCTTGAAGATGATGCAAAGGTAGTTCCCGTTTATATCAACGGCGGAGAAAAGCTCAGGCCGGATTTTGCAAAAAATTAAAAAACTTTTGAAAAAAAGTGTCTAAGTATGTTGACACTTTTTTCTGAGTTTGTTATATTATCTACACATCGCACGAATAACTTGTTATTCAGCGAAAAATAAATAATGCTGCCTTAGCTCAGTTGGTAGAGCACGTG
>DLYJ01000175.1 GCA_003447785.1 Treponema sp. | reverse complement strand
CAGTTTGGCGAAGAAGCGGATTTTAATTCAAAAGTGTACGCCAATACGGGCAAAAATCTTTCAACGCAAAATTCAAATCCTAAAAACCGCTACGAACAGCCGATTTACACTTTTTACAGGCTGGTTGTTCCACAGGGAATGGATTTTATGTGGCTCAGTGCCCGTCTTTCGCCTGTTTACAAAGAAACAATTGCAACATTGAATCATTTAACCGGAGCCGACCAGAAAATCCAAGGCAAAACACTTCTTGTATCCACATTCAGCGGGATTTTTGTTCCTCAAAAGCCCTCCTGCCCCTGGGAATTTCTGCTCCACAAGCAGTATTTGACGGACGGTAAAATCACAGATTCAATTGAATTCAATATTGACGGAAAAATATATTACTTTCTCGAACGGGAGCGATTTGATAATTCAACCTATCTCTTTTTTGTCGACACAAACATGATAACTCCCCTCAAGCAGAGCGTTCTGACAAGTGAATACGGCTACAGAATCAGCCCGATAAGCGGAAAGTGGAAATTTCACTCGGGCATTGACCTGGCCGCCTCAGAAGGAACAGACGTCTTTGCCTGCAAGGCGGGCGAAGTAACTTACACCGGCTTTAATGCAACCTACGGCAATTACATCATCATTACCCACTACAACGGCATGAAAAGCATCTACGCCCACCTTTCGAGGATAACAGCACAGCGAGGTCAAAAAATTAACGGCGGAACCTTAATCGGCAAAGTCGGCACCACGGGAATGAGCACAGGCCCTCACCTTCATTTTGAACTTATCAAAAACGGAAGTTCAACAGATCCTGAAAAATTGCTCAATATACGGTAACGACACTATACCATTTTATAAAATTCAATTATTATTATATTAAGTATGAAAAGTATAAATAATGCAAAAAAATATTTTTCATTTTCTCTCTTTTTCCTGGCCGCAGCGCTTTTAAGTGCAGAATCTTTCCGTGTCGCAAAAACCGCGCAGGTAAACATTCCCCAGAGTTACGAAGCGCAGACAACAAACTGCGGCGTCTTTGACGGTCTTGCAATCTATCTTCCAAAAGACACAACTTTTATTTCAGGAATTGAATTGAATATAAAGGTTCCTGACACTGTGGCACAGTGGCGTGACACCATCGCATACTTTTTATACGACAACGTAAGCCCTGCCCCGGTTGCAGATAAAATTGACTATTCAGGAAACAGGCTTTCGGTTAATACAATTCCGGGCAAGCTGAACCTTACGGTTTATATTCCGCTCACAAATAAATTCAACGTAAAGCAGAGCCCCTACGCCACAATTATTTCCGGTTATTCGAATAAAAAGGCAGACTTTGTTTTTTTAAGGTTTATCCTCGCAATGAAAGGTGCACCGGAATCTCTTGAACACGCGGTATTTGACATTTCCGTAAAACCGGTTTTGACGGATGAAGGCTACTTTGATCTGGCAGTTAAACATCCTCAGGGCAAAAACGGAACTTTTGAAGTTTATATTGACGACAACCAGTTTGCGCCAAACCAGTTCCCCGTAATCCTCAAATCGGGCGAACACCACCTTTCCGTAACAAGCAAGGATTACCGCAACGAAACAAGAACCTTTATTGTTGAACAGGCAAAGAAGACTTCTCAGACTGTCCAGCTCAAGGGAATTGAACCACTTATCAAAATCATTTCTCCGGAAAACGCAAGGATTCTTCTGGACGGCGCAGATTTTGCACATTCAAAGGAAGCGGTAATTATCACTCCGGGCGATCACACAGTTAAGTTCATCATCGGCGACTACGAAATTACAAAGACCGTAAAGGCCGTAAACGGCAGAACTTACACTGTAAACCTCAATGTTGACGCTACAGTAAGCGAAGACGAATAATTTTTTGTAATCAAACAGATTTTTTGTAGAATTTGGCTGAATTTCTTTAAAAAAAGTAAAGATTTGCGGTAGTATTGACGATATTTATAATGTCGGGCGATCAATTATCCCCTCCCACCCATTGACGTCCGACTGCCTGATGGGCATGGGCCGGCTTTTAGCCGGCCTTTTTTTTGCTCTTAATCTTCTTATATATAAACCGTCTCCACCTTGACTGAAAGCCATTAAACCCTTATTCTATTTAGATATGGACACAATTAAAAAGTCTACTTATTTCTTTGTTTCTGCTCTTTTTGTATGTGCAATTTTATTTGGAGCAGGTCTTGGTTTAGCATTATCCTCAACAAAATTTATTATAGATAACGAACAGTTTACTGAATTTGAAACAGCACTTCCCACAAAACTCCTGGACATCAACGGCGAACTTATCACGGAACTTGCCAGCGAAGAAAAACGGGAAATCGTAAGTATCCGTAAAATTCCCCGCCACATGCTGGACGCCCTTATTTCCCGCGAAGACAGACGCTTTTACGAACACCGCGGATTCAGTGCAAAGGCAGTATTCCGAGCGGTTGTGGGTAAACTTACCGGAATGTCTCTGGGCGGCGGTTCAACATTGACACAGCAGATTGCAGGTACACTTTTCTGCGACCGTACCGATATGTCAATCAGGCGAAAGCTCAAGGAATTATGGTGGGCAATTCAGATGGAACGACGCTATTCAAAAGATGAAATTCTTGAACTTTACCTGAACAAAATCTATTTTGGCGGCGGAACTTACGGTGTAAGTGCAGCCTCAAAATATTATTTTGGACACGATGTTACACAGATTACACCGGCCGAATCCGCAATTCTTGTAATTCAGCTTTCAAACCCGGCCTTCTACAACCCGTTTGAATATCCGAACCGTGCCATGGACCGCCAGAAGGACGTTCTTAACACAATGGTTGCTTCAGGCTATATCACCCGGGAAGAAGCAGACAGCAGTTTTGACGAATATTGGGCAAACTTTGACTACACACGCACCTCTTCAGCGGCCGTATTCAATCACGATGACAATGCGCCGTGGTTCTCCGAATACGTCCGCCGTGAACTGGGAAACCTTATTTACGGTACGGAAGATATTTACACAAGCGGCTTTACAGTAAACACAACACTCAACCTCAAAAATCAGTACATTGCACAGGATGTAATGGACAGATATATCCGCTATGCCAACAGAACTTATCAGCGTTCAACAGGTGAGCGTACAAACCAGGCATTCTCTGTCTACACACCGATGACCGAACTCCTTGCCCTTACATTTAACCTTGGCGGCTTAAAAGTAAGTGAACAGCGCAACGAAACAATTTCCAAGGCAGCATACACAAATCAGATTAACCCTGTAATGGACGTAATGTCGCTGATGTTCGGCATTGATTCGCTCAAGCTGGGAGTTGTAAACAAATCAAACCAGCAGGCAAAACTCAACGTAAGCAAAACAACAATCGAAGGCACAATGATTTCGCTGGAAAATGAAACCGGCTACATCACTGCCCTGGTCGGCGGTTCAAAATTCGACAGCGAAAACCAGTTTATCCGTGCAGTACAGGCAAAGATACAGCCCGGTTCATCCTTCAAGCCGCTGTATTATTCTGCAGCCATTGATTCAAGGGAATTTACTCCTACAACAATTATTTCCGACACGCCTGTGGTATTCCACACGGCAGACGGAAAACCATATATTCCTCAGAACTTCCGCGGTGAGTGGAAGGGCGATGTTGAACTCTGGTACGCACTTGCCCATTCCATGAACGTTCCGTCCCTCAAGGTTCTTGACGGAATCGGCTTTGACACGGCAATCAACCGCGCAATCAGCCTCCTTGGAATTCCAAAAGAAGAAGTTCCGAACCGGGGTTTTGTTCCGGGATATCCAATCGGTCTCGGTGTATGTTCAGTCAGACCTATTGAACTTGCACGCGCCTACTCTATATTTGCCGGCGGCGGTAAAGAAGTTACTCCAATGGCAATCCGCTCAGTTCAGGACAGAAACGGCAACGTAGTAATGAACCCGGAAAAAGACATCCGTGCAGCACAGCAGGAAAAAGGACCAAGTGCCCAGGTAATTACACCACAGACAGCCTTTGTCATGACCGAATTGTTAAAGAATACAGTTAAAAGCGGAACCCTTGCCGGACCTTCATCAAACGGAACCAAATTCCGCTACACTGACGAACGGGGCAAACAGTATCAGATTCCTGCGGCAGGTAAAACCGGAACTACACAGAACTGGGCCGATGCATGGACAGCGGGCTTTACGCCATATTACACTTCAATCTTCTGGTTTGGATTTGACAAGCCGGGTCAGTCACTTGGTCTTCAGCTCACAGGTTCAACACTGGCCGGATACGCGTGGGCAGATTACATGAAAAAGATACACGAGGGACTTCCGATGAAAGAGTTCCCTAAGCCTGCAACAGGCGTTATAGAGGCCACTGTCTGCTCTGTATCGGGCGGAATTTTAACTCCTGAATGCGGAAACAATAAGGTTACTGCCTGGTATCTTGAAGGCACACAGCCGACAAACGTTTGTACAATGCACTCTACTTCAAACAGCGGCCGTACAATTGCACTCTATCGTCTGCAGCGCGAATTATACAAGGCAGGCTTTGGAAGCGACCTGATAATAAAGGATACTTCCCCGCTCTCATTTGATGTCAACAAGGCACAGCAGGGCGGCGAATACGGCGTATTTGTTACTAACCTCCGTCCGCCTGAGGAAGGCATGGAAGAAGGCGGAATCGGACCTGACTACAACTACCTGATGGAATAAAAAAAGCAAAAAAAAGGAGGCTCTGAAGAAGCCTCCTTTTTTGTCTGACAAATGTAAATCTTATTTAATTACAATACGGCAGAACTTCTTTTTGCCGGCGCGCAATACAAGTTCACCATCAGCATCGAGATCTTTTTCTGTAACCATATATTTTACATCAGTAATAGATTTTCCGTTCAAAGCGGCACCGTTCTGTGTTACAAGGCGGCGAGCATCGCTGTTTGAAGGAGTAAGTTTTGCCTTTACAAATAAGGTCAGAATTCCTACACCTGCAGAAAGTTCATCCTTAGATAATTCAACGGCAGGCATATGTGACTTGTCACCTTCTCCACTGAATGCGGCTTTAGCACCGGCAAGGGCGTTTTCTGCCTCTTCTTTTCCGTGAATCAAAAGTGTAACTTCATACGCAAGGCGTTCCTTAGCCTCGTTGATGTCCCCAGCACAGATACTGCTGATTTCATCCAGCGGAAGGAATGTAAAGAGCTTGAAGAATTTTTCAACATCAGGGTCAGCAACGTTACGCCAGTACTGGAAGAAGTCAAATACGCTGGTAAGGCTCTTATCCAGGAAGATTGCACCCTTTTCAGTCTTACCCATCTTTTTACCGTCACTGCGTGTAATGAGAGGGAATGTAAGACCGTAAGCCTGGTGCTGTGCGTTCAATTCTGTTGTGCCGCCCAGCTTACGGCGAATCAAGTCAACACCGGCTGTAATATTGCCCCACTGATCATCACCACCAATCTGCAGAACGCAGCCATGGCGCTGATGGAGCATATAAAAGTCATAAGCCTGAAGAAGCTGATAGTTGAATTCAATGAATGAAAGACCGCGTTCAAGGCGCTGCTTGTAAGCTTCAAATGTAAGCATTTTGTTTACGCTGAAGCACGAACCGATATCGCGCAAAAAGTCGATGTAGTTCATGTCAGCAAGCCAGTTTTTATTGTTGTCTGCAAAAGCAGTTTTACCGTCAAAACCAATAAATGTATCGAGCTGCTTACGGATATTTTCTGCGTTTGCGTCAATCTGTTCATAGGAAATCATCTTGCGCATTTCTGTTTTGCCTGACGGGTCACCGATACGGGCAGTACCGCCGCCAATCAGTGCGATACCTCTGTGGCCTGCTGCGCGCAAATGACGCAGGGCAAAAAATGGAACCATGTGTCCAATATGAAGGGATGGACCTGTCGGGTCACAACCAACATAAAAAGTAACGGGACCCTTATCCATTAAATCAGAAAGTCCCTGTTCGTCAGTGCACTGTGCAAAAAAACCACGTGCCTTCAAATCTTCAAGTGCTTTATTCATGATAATCCTATTGTACAAAAAAAACGGTCTCTTATCAATGCGCCTTTATTTTTCCTGATTTTATGGTATTATAAACCATGCTTTCGTATATTCACGCTTATCACTGCGGCAACAGCGGTGACATCTTAAAACACCTGGTATTTTCCTTTGTTCTTGAGCATCTGTGCCTAAAAGAAAAGCCTTTTACCGTAATCGACAGTCACGCAGGCTCCGGACTTTATCATCTGGACGACGAGAGGATCATAAAGACAGCAGAAGCTCAGGACGGAATTCTTTCATTATTGAATAAATTGAATTCGTCCCAGGATAAGAATTCAATTTTAAACGAAAGCACTTACATAAAAATTGCTAAAATCTACGCTAAAAAAAATCTTTACCCCGGCTCGCCTGAAATTGCAAAAAACTTTCTGCGCGCCCAGGATAAGCTCATTGTGAACGAACTTCATCCTCAGGTTGTCCTTGAATTAAAGCAAAACGTAAAACAAAAGGCCCTGTTCAAAAGCGAAGGAAGTTCAATTACAGTCCACAATAAACACGCAGCTGAGTTTTTAAAGGCAGTGATTCCGCCCAAGATAAAGCGGGGATGCGTGATTATTGACCCCAGCTACGAGGACCGGGATGAATTCACTCAGACTGCCAGTTTTTTTACAGACTCATACAAAAAATGGCAGGTTGCAACCTATTTAATCTGGTACCCTCTTCTGTTGAACCGGGAAAGTGAAGTTCTCCAGTTAAAGGAATACGTGGAAAGCGCAGTAGAATTAAGCGGGGCCTCTGTTGAAGAAAAAGTGAACATATTTGAATTAAAAACAAAAGACCCGTCACAAATGACAGGCCTTTCTCAAATGTACGGAAGCGGCGTGATTGTGGTCAATCCGACCTACCAGCTTAAAGAAAAAATGCAGCAGATCCTACCTGAACCACCATCGGGCGCCGGTGCTTAAAGGAAAGCAGAGAGGAACAAAGGCAAATCCGTCGTCATAGTTTACACCGATACGCGGATTGTATGCAGCCTGAACAAAGAATTCAAGCTGTCTCTGGTCAAGGATAAACCAGTCCAGACCTGCACCGATGCGGGCACCTGTAGTCAGTTCAAAACCGTCGGCAAAACCAGTAGAAGCGCTGATTCCCCAGAATGCATACCAGTCAAGAACACCTGTAAGGTGCTCATTTATGAACCAGTTGTCTGCCACTGCGTCAACACGGGCCTCAGAAGAATAATAATTTGCATACAAAACCCATGGCATTGTATCAAAACGCACTGTTGCGGCCGCAAATGCCGGTGTATCAAATCCAAGGTCAAAACCAAATGCTCCGCCGAGACCGATGTCAGCAGACGCAAGTCCTGTAAGGGTAACAAACACTGCAAGAAGTGATGTTATCTTTTTCATGTTATTCCTCCTTATAAACTCCGCGTTATCGGCGTGCCATGCATGTCACGCCTCCTCAAAATCCAATTTATCGCCGGCAGCCAGAACTTTTATCTTACATTCATCACTGAACTTTCCTGCAAGAATAAGTTTTGCCAGGGGATTTTCTACATAATTTTGAACTGCACGTTTTACCGGTCGCGCACCAAAGTCCCTGTCAAAACCATTTCTGGCTATAAAATC
>DLYJ01000189.1 GCA_003447785.1 Treponema sp. | reverse complement strand
GCTCACTTGAGAATACGGTTCAAAAATGTTATATTCTGAGCTATGAACAAGAAAATTACATTTACAATTATCGCAGCTGCCCTTACAGCTGTTTTGACTTCATGCAGTTCAGTTCCTAAAGAAATCCCGGAATCTCTGACCGCCCAGGAACTGATTCAGCTGGGACAGTCTAATTTTGAATCAGAAAATTACAAGGCAGCTCTTGTTTACTACAACACGGCAGTTGAACGCTATGCTGACTTTCCTGCAATTTATGTGGAAGCAAAATTCGAAATTGCACACCTGTACGTAAAAGAAAAGAAATACGACCTTGCAGTTCCGGTTCTTAATGAATTAAAACAGATGTACGATACAACTGCCCCTGGAACTCTTCCTGCCGCTTATAAAAAACTTACCGAAATCGAATTTGCAAAAATTCCTGCCGGCAAAAGAAACTAACGGCCTCTGGCGCTTTTATCGTCCGGAACGATAATTGCGTCAATCACAACGCCCTTTGCCTTTGCGGTCTGCGCTACAAGTTCCTTTGAGTACTTGCCTGTACCGCGGGGAGTAGGATGAGGTTCGGCGTCACCAATCAGGATAATCTTTCTGGTTGCATCAATTCTCCATTTATAAAATGCCAGGGAAGCATAGAGTGCTTCGTAAACCGCTTCCGGAATATCCCCGCCTTCGTTTCCGTAAATCACAAAGTTATTCAGGTTTTTGGTAAAGACTTCAATTTTATCCGTAAATTCAAAACGTTTTACAGGCAGCCCCATCAGACGGTAGGTGTCCCCGTAATCGCGGTAAAGCAAAAGTCCGATTCTAAGGTTTCCGTAGTCTTTGAGGCTTGCAATCAGGCGCGGAATCCAGTCTTCCCGCAGTTTCTGAACATCATCCTTCATACTGCCGGTTGTGTCGATTGCAAAAATAACGTCAACTTTCTGCTTGGGGCTGATTCGTTCAAGGCTGTCCATAATATCGTCTACGAGGGTATCAGGTCCGCGGCTGTAACACAGTGTTCCCCCGTTGAACTCAGCAATGTCCGAAAAGGCATTTGCGGCAACAGGGTTATAGTCGTCCGTCAAAACTACAGGTTCTTCAATTGCATCCGGAAGGGGAGCAGGTTCCGGGATTGGTGTCGGGGCAGGAACAGGCTTTTTTACCGGAGCTCCCAGGTCAAACATAAACGGGTTGTCGTAGAAGTTTCCCGTGTAGTCGCCGTATTTTTTGGAAAAAGCGCGGATATTGATAAAGGTTCCCTTGTCGATTTTTATTGTTCCGTGGCGGCTCCACTGGTAGCCGTATGCGATTGTTGAAGGAATAAAAATATGGAATGCTTGGCCGAACTGCTCATCCTTTTCTGCAGTGGAATCAATCAGGCTGAATTTTGCCATTTCTGAAGAAAGTCTTTTTCCGTTAAGGTAGCGAATTTCGTCTCCGTTGACAGAGTTATATTCAAGGGCGCGGTAAGCGTAGTTATCCATGTTGCCGGTAGGATCCTTTGTGGTTTCGGTCAGCATGACGGATTCAACTCCGGGACGCTTACGGATAAAAAGGTGCCAGCCGTCTGAGTCCTTAAACTTTCCGGAACCGCCTTCGATTCTGATATCGTCTTTAGAAATCAGGAGGGGTGAATCTTGAGCAGACAGAGCAAAAATTGAATAAAACGCTGCAATAATCAAAAAAAATGACTTTTTCATATTATTTTATCGGTTTTTATTCTGATTGAATTTACATGAAACTATGTTATAATGAATTGAATTTAACGGAATTAAAGAAATGCAGTCAGAATCAAAGACATCAGAATTCGAATCAATTGACCTCAGCGAATTCATTGACAGCAACAAGACGCTGGAAAACACGGTTGAGACTGGAATCGTAGTTCTTACCGGGCGGCAAAAAGTAATCGTAGACGAATTGAACCAGAAACTTGCCATCAATTCGCCGTCTCATCATGAGTCCTTCACAAAGCGCATGGAAGACCTTAAGAATCTTGCAGTTTCCATCGCAAATTTTCCGTCACTCCTTGCCCGGGCAAATATGACGGCGGACGTGCGCACTCCGCAGGATATCATTGAGTCTCTGGTAGGCGCAAATTCTTACGGCGAAAGTTTTTTACAGCTTCCAAGTAAGGCAACCCTGGGAAAGGGCTTTCTTGTTGCAAAAATCCACACTTTTTCGGCACTCACAAAACTTGCAGTTCAGGACAATGCGGATCCAAAACTCATTGCCGCCTTCAAAGAAGAAACGACTTCGATGATGTTTCTGCTTCTTGCAGAAGATGTTTACCTTAACCTGGTAAAAGATGATTCTCTTGATATAGATTTTAGGCGGCAGCTTGCTACTTCCCTCCTCCTTTTGTGGGAACACCGGGCAGACCAGAATATTTCTGATATTTCGCCGGTTCTGACAAAGGTATGGAAGGCCCGCAGCACTCTGGCTCCGGCTTTCGGAACCATGATGGGAACCAGCGAACTCATTATGTTCTCCTTCCAGATGGACGAAGTCTGGAGCAAGTTTATCAAAACCCAGCTTGCAAACCCGGAAGTAAGCCAGGCCATGGAAGAATTTTTATTCGGCATTTCCTACGAACAGATCAGCCGCCTCAAGCGCATGCTGCGGGAAAAGGGAATCAGCGCCATCGGTCGTGACGAAGTATCAAAGTTCCTGGGCGAACATGTAACGACAGACGTAAGCGGCGACTACAAGGATTTTTACACCCAGTATTCAATCAGACGGGACAATGCACGGGCCCGCAAGAGACTTAATCTTGACGGACCGCACCGCACACTGGAAGACCACTTTATACGCTTTGTAATGGAGCAGAACAGGGAGAAGCAGAACAATGACAGCTTCGCAAAATAAAGTTACGGAAGAACCAAA
This sequence comes from Treponema sp., assembly GCA_003447785.1. Classification (GTDB taxonomy): domain Bacteria; phylum Spirochaetota; class Spirochaetia; order Treponematales; family Treponemataceae; genus Treponema_D. The sequence continues at coordinate 839 of DLYJ01000189.1, read as the reverse complement.
AAAACTCCCATACCGCTTTGGCGAAAAAATCCGCCAGGTGCGAGAACGAAAGGGCTATACCTTAAAGGTCGTTGCCCAGAGAGCGGGTGTAAGCGAAAGCCTTGTCAGCCAGATTGAACGCAACAAGGTTTCGCCTGCAATCGATACACTTCTCACAATTGCCGACGTTCTCGACATCAACCTTGAGTATTTATTTGAAGAATATCACCGCTCCCGCCCGGTAGAAATCATCAGGAGCGACGAAAGACGAAAAATTAAGGAAGGCGACATTCTTTACGAAGAAGTTGCCGCTCCAAACAGTTCTGACGGCGAAAACTCACTGGAGGCATTCAGAATTACGATTCCAGTGCACGGCCAGACACGCCGCGGCTCTTACGGACACCTTGGCCGCGAAATCGGCTACATCCTTGAAGGTTCCTGTCAGCTGCATTACGAAAACCTGACCTACGACTTAAAGGCAGGGGACAGCGTTTCATTCTCGGCAAGCGTTACTCACACAATAGTAAACACAGGAATCATGCCGGTTAAGGCAATCTGGATTGTAACTCCGCCGCAAAGGTTTATTCATTGATAAGCTTCAATAAATTAAAAGCGTCTGCTCTTCTCGCACTTTTACTGGCAGTAACTTCCTGTTCAACCTTTGACCATAAACCTGAACAGGCGACAGAAGACCCGGTCCTGTATCAGAACCTTTACTGCCCGAAAAACTTTGAGTGGAAGCCGGTCAGGGAAGGAGCCTGGTACTTAAGCTATTACAATAAGGATTTTCCGGTTAAGTGGCACGCAGTAAAAATTGATTTATCAAATACGAATTTTAAAATTCAGGCCTTTCCAAATTC
>DLYJ01000174.1 GCA_003447785.1 Treponema sp. | reverse complement strand
AACCCTAAAAACGGCGAAGTCAAGGCTTCAAGCGTTAGCGTGCCTTGACTCGACGTATTTATAGATAATTTGAAAAACCCAAAACTTGACATATACCTACGTTTTGCGGTTTTGGCACAATTTCAGACAGATGTAAAGCTATTGTCCAAAACCGCAAAAAGTTTTAACCTGACACTGCGCAGTTTATGAGACCTCATAATTCTCCTGCGCGTTATAAATTAAAATTCTTATGGAGGCGGTGACACGGATCACCATTTTTTTATGACAAAGAAACTGTCAAAAATTTCTTCTAAAATCGGCTCGTTCTTTGACGATTACAAAATCCTTCTTAGAAGCATTCCTTCTTTAACGGTTACAGTCTTTGTGCTGTCGGTTGTTTGCGCAAACCTTATGGCAAACAAAGAACTCATCAACTACAAATTCGTTGCGCTGGACTGCGGTTTTGCATTCAGCTGGATCATGTTTTTGTGCATGGACGTAATTTGTAAGCGCTGGGGGGCGAAAGCAAGCGTTAAGATTTCTCTTCTCGCACTTTTCATCAACCTCTGCGTCTGCCTTTCGTTCTGGGCTCTGTCAAAGGCTCCGGGCAACTGGGGTGAATTCTACACCACCGAAAATCAAAGCGTTAACGACGCGCTCAACACAACCTTTGGCGGTGCGTGGTACGTTGTTCTGGGGTCTGCACTTGCGTTTATCACGTCTTCAGTCGTAAACGCCGTTTTGAACAGCACCATCGGTTCAATCTTTAAAAAAGACAACTTTGGTGTGTTTGCATTGCGTTCATACGTTTCTACAATCATCGCGCAATTTGTGGACAACATGATTTTTGCAACCGTAGTTTCAAAATTCTTCTTTGGCTGGACATGGACCCAGGTTATAGTGTGTTCCTGCATCGGAGCCGTCTGCGAACTTCTGGGCGAAGTCTTCTTCTCAGGTTTCGGCTACAGGGTAGTCTGCCAGTGGGAAAAAGAAAATGTCGGAAGTGCATATTTTGACTATCAGGACAAATTGAATTCAACAGGGCGCGTATGAACATTTTAATTACCGGAACATCGTCCGGCATCGGAAAAGCCTGTGCCCTTAAATTCCTGAATCAAAAGCATAAAGTCTGGGGCCTTGATATTCAAAAGGCATCGATTGAACATCCGGATTATACTCATATTGAATGCGACATTTCGGACCCACAATCACTTCCTGATCTGCCTGCGATGGAGATAATCATCAATAACGCGGGTGTTCAGAGTGCCACAAATGAAGTGTGCTTCAAGGACATCAGCGTCAACTTAATCGGAAGCATGAATGTGACCAACAAGTATGCATTCAATCCCCATATAAAATCAGTTCTGTTCAATTCATCGGCGTCTGCCCTGACCGGAAATGAATTTGCTTCTTACGCTGCAAGCAAGGCCGGGCTGATTGGCTTTATGAAAAACGTTGCAATCCGGCTTGCTAATGAATTCAAGGCGACTTCCAATGCAATCTGTTTTGGCGGTGTAAGTACTGAACTCAACGAACCGGTAATGAAAAACACTAAGCTCTGGAACAAAATCATGGATGTAACTCCCCTCAAAAGATGGTGCTCAGTTGATGAGGCTGCTGAGTGGTGCTATTTTCTGACGGTTACAAACACATTTTGTACAGGGCAGGCAATAGAGGTTTCCGGCGGAGAACGAAACTGTGCCGACCTCTTTGTCTGGGAAAACTGAAAGTTTTTGTTTTTTTTGATAGGGTTGAACGCAGAGTTGTGTTATTATTGAATTAATACTCTCTTTTGATTAAGGACAACAATATGAAAAAGACAATTTGCGGATTTTTACTTGGTTTAATTTGCCTGTGCGCTGGTTTTTCAGAGAATTTAAAATTCAAGATTCAGGGACCGGAGCGCAGTTACAATCAGATTCAGGTTATTAATCAGACTAAATACAGCAACTTTGACTGCAATGTTTACCTCTTACAGAATAAAGACGGCAAGGACATAATCAAGGAAAACCTCGGCTTTCTTCATCTCAAGGGACGAAACGACACCTGTTCAAACCGGACTTCGGTTAAAAGGGGCAGCCTGATCGGAATTTCTCTTTCCAACGGCGCCGATGATGTAAGCTATGCTTTATCCTACGAAGATTTTCCTTTCTTTGACATCGTTCAGATTTATCTGATAGACGCCGACTCAGCCGCAAACAAAATGAAAGAGGTCGGCCAGGAATTTTAGCGTGGGAAATGTCCTGGCGCTAACTACAGATGTTTAAGAGAATCCTTGACGATAGGATAATGTACATATTATTATGTACATAGGAAATAACAATGACATTTGAGTGGGATGAAAAGAAAAATGCCATAAACAAGAAGAAACACGGTATTTCATTTGAAATGGCAGTCCGTGTTTTTCTTGATGAGAAGCGTGTTGAAAAACTTGATCTTGAGCATTCAACGCTTGAAGAAGAGCGGATAAACATAATCGGACGGGTTTCTGATATGCTGGTTCTGTTCGTTGTTGCAACAGACAGAAAAGGAAACACAAGAATTATATCAGCACGAAGGGCTGAAAAAGATGAGGAGGAAGAGTATTATGAAAACTATGACGCTAGATGAAGTAAAGAACCTGCCGCCTTTGACGAAAGAAGAAATCGATGCAGCCATGAATTTTAAGAATACAGATTTTTCTGACTGTCCTAAAATGACAAAAGAAGAACTTAAAGAATTCCGCCCATGGTATGAAGTTCATCCTGAATGGATTAAGATGAAGAAGGGAGACGTTCATATAAAAATAGATCTTGATATTCTGGATGCTCTGAAAAAAGGCGGAAAAGGATATCAGCAGAGATTGAATCAGGCTTTAAGATGGGCATATGAAAATCACTGCCCTTATATGTCTGTCTGAGTTAATTTTTTTTCCAAGAAGCCGAGGCTGATCGTCCAAAACTGGTTCTGCCCGGTTTTTTTGTTTTCAGGATGCACAAATTATCCTTACTCCCCGCGAATTGTCAGTGCGCGGGCGGTGTTCCAGGCCTTTTTTAAGCCGACAGAAAACAAAACCGGAAAGAGGGCGTTGTACATCTTAAAGGATTTTTTGCCGCCCCGTGCATACCAGGCGCACTTTGTCTGTTCCCAGATTTTAAAGACGAGGGGAATCATGCACAAAAACAGCGCAATAATGTGACTGAACTTTGGCTTTTTATCTACGGGCAGGACTTTTCTGACTGCACATTCAATTTTTTCCATTGCCCGTCTTAATTCAATCTGGGTGGTGGTGTTGAATAAAATGCTTGCGGTTAAAACCATGCTTGCCAGACGCAAAATCATAACTGCCGTACCGAGTGCCTGGTTTTTTAATAACAGAACCTGATCTTTCTGCCCTGTAATTAGATTGATTCCCATATTCATAAAAAAAAGAAAATACAGAATCGCTGAAAACAATAGAACCGGCTTTAAGTCAGCATATATTTTTTTTAACGGAAACCTTGCCACAAGCGCGGTAAAAATTTGAACTGCAACAAGGGCCCCGAGAATTTTCCAGTTCAGCACAATTATAACTATGCTCAATGATGGGACGAGGATAAGTTTGAGGAGAGGACTCATCCTGTGCAAAAACGAATTTCCCCTCATGTAGCTGAATGTTGTTAGTTCTTTCATCCCTTACTTCCAGATTAGGTCGTTCAATTTGTCGTAGCGTGCGAGGGGATTACGGATGTTCCACTGGGAAAGATTCTGTTCCAGGCCCTCTGCCGGAGTTCCGTCAAAAACTTTTCTGCCCCTGAACAAAACTATAAAGTGGTCGCTTAAGCCCAGGCATTTTTCAAGTTCATGGCTTACGATGATTACAGTTTTATTGTGTGCCTTTAAGGATTCAATAAGTGAATTAACCTGCTTTACTCCGCCGTAATCGAGGTTTGCGTATGGTTCGTCAAGAATTATGACCGGTGTCTGCATTGCAAGCATGCACGCAATTGCAAGGCGTCTTTTCTGCCCGCCTGACAGAAAGTGTGTTGCTTCATTTTTTTTATCGAGAAGCCCCGTAAAAGCGAGGGCGTCTTCAACCGATTGATTCAGCTGGTCTGGAGAAAAGCCTAAGTTTTTCGGGCCAAATTCAACATCTTCCAGGATGGTCTCTCCCAGAATCTGTGTTTCTGCTTCCTGAAAAACAAGTCCGACCCTGCCAAAGGTGCTGACGGTTCCGCTGTC
>DLYJ01000088.1 GCA_003447785.1 Treponema sp. | reverse complement strand
TTGAATTCGCGCAAAAGTCCGTCAATCTTCTTTGATTCAGGAATAAAATATGCTTTTCTGAGGAGTTTGTCCAATTCAATTGGTTCGTGTCGTGAAATGATACCCAGCAAATCCTTTACATACAAAATACCGAGAACGTTGTCGATAGACTCGCTGTAAACCGGAAACCTTGAGTGGCCGCTTTCTGCGATGATTGCCATAAGCTCGTCTTCCGGGGTGTCGATTGAAATAAAATCAACATCAATTCGAGGAATCATAACTTCTTTTACCGAAGTCTGGCTAAGGTCCTCGATACCCTTAATCATGTCTTTTTTTTCTTCGATTAAACTTTCAATGCTCTCGTCCCGCCCCGCAGGTTCGGGGTTGGAGTTTGATTCTTCTTTTTTCTTTCCAAATTTAAATAAACTCATATAAGTCCTTTTTATTTAGGGCATCTCTAGAAATCAACTTTTGTAGATTTCTAGAGATTACCGCCGAGTTTTAAGTCGTTGTAATATCACGACTTAAAACATCGCAATTTCAATGTTATCTCTAAAAATTGCAATTTTTAGAGATTCCCTTTATAATTAAAAGAGCAAATAACTCTTTTTTTTTACCCTATGATAATAATATCGGCAAGTTCTTTCAGTACCTTTTCCTGAAGTTTTAACATCTCGTCCTCAGGTTCAACTCCGGTCTCCACATGGGCCTCACCGTGGTCCATGCCGTTCAGGTGGAGTGTTCCATGAATCAAAAGGCGTTTTAATTCTTCGTTCGAACTAACACCAAAATATTCCGCGTTTTTTGGAAGTGTGTCCAGACTGATGATAATGTCACCGGCGCTGTACCACCTTCCCTCATCATCAGTATACTCCATTCCATTCTCAAAAGAAAGAACGTCCGTGGGATTATCAATGTTTCTGTACTCTTTATTCAACTGGTGAATGAATTCATCGTCACAGAAGAGAATCGAAATTTCTTCATTGTCGTAACCCAGCTTTTCCAGAACAGTCTGTTCGTAACCGAGGATTTTATTGAACCACTCAGGTTCAGCCATGCCTTCCTGCATGGAAACGAGAACTCTATTGCTCACTGCCGTTCTCCTGTGCATTTCCTTCAGAATTTGAAGATTCCTTTTCGTCAGGATCCTTCTGGTTCTGATATTTGATGCGGCCGTGGTAGTAGGCAGCAAGAATCTGGACGAATGAATCCTTAATCTTTGTCAGTTCTCCGAATGTGAGGGCACAATCGTCAAGCTGGTGAGATTCGATTTTTGAATTGATAAGTGTCTGGATAAATTTTTCAAGGCGCTGGGCTGTAGGTTTATCAAGTGATTTGCAGGCAGCTTCTACAACGTCTGCAAGCATTACAACCGCACTTTCCTTTGTTGTGGGACAATTTCCGTCATAGCGGAATTCATCTTCGCTTACGTCCGGATCTGCTTCTTTTGCCTTGTTGTAAAAATATGCCATTACGCTGTTTCCGTGATGTTCGGAAATGATTGCAGTAATTGCCTCAGGCAGATGCATCTGATGTGCTTTTTCAACACCGAGCCTGATATGACTTTTTACAATCGAAACGGAAAGTGACGGGTTTAAGTCGGTGTGTTTGTTTTCGGTGTCGATGTTGTTTTCGGTAAAATATTCAGGGTGGTCCATTTTGCCGATATCGTGGTAATAAGCGGCAACTCGTGCCAGAAGTGAATTTGCACCGATTTCCTTGCAGGCACTTTCAGCCAGCTGTCCGACCATAAGGCTGTGCTGGTAAGTTCCGCTGGCTGTAAGCAGGAGCTTTCTTAAAACCGGAGCATTTTGATCGCTCAAATCCATCAGACGGAATACTGATGCGGTATTGAGTACGATTTCCAGCGGGGTGAGGATTCCCAGGGCAAGAATTCCGGAAATAAAGCCGTTGAACCAGATTCCTGTGAGTACAAAAAGTGAATCTGAAAAATTGTCGTTAAAAATAACTTTCAGAAGAACAATGTAAACCACATTGAGCATTGCGACCCCGATTGAAGAAAAAATCATGTCGATACGGCGCTCGATGTTTTTTACAATGCGGGAGAAAGTTACAGATGAAGCAAGTGTAAAGAGGAACGGAACGAGTTCAAAACCGCCGGCGCACAAAACGCCGAAAGAAATTACGATTGAAAAGAAAAATGCCGAAAGCTGGCCAAAAAGCACGCTTACAAGGGCAACACAAAGAGTTGAAGGGATAATAACCGGAAGCTTGTACACTCCCTGGAAATATGGTGCTTTTTCGCCGAATGCGGTTACGGCAAAAACTATGAGGAATAAAATCGCATAAAGGCACACCTCTTTAAATTCAACACGGCGGCCCAGGAGGACCGGATTAAAAAGCACAAAACAAAGTGCCGACAGCAGCATCAAAAATAAAAGGCTGTTTGCAAAAGCGCGGTAGTCAAATATGGACGGGCTTGCTGCCATTTTGCTCAGTTTAAGATAGTCTTCTTCGGAAATTGCAAAACCTTTTCGGGTTACCTTTTCGCCCTCTTCCACTGCAATGGGAAACTGTTCGTCAGCAGGAAGGGACTTGCTTGCGATAATCGTGCGGTCTGCAATCTGACCGACTTCGTATTCATCAATTGTAAATGAACCGATTGTCTGAGAAGTATTTGCATCAAGGTAAATAACTAATGCGGCCAAAATAAAAGATAGGGCAAAAACTATTAATTTTGGCCAG
>DLYJ01000126.1 GCA_003447785.1 Treponema sp. | reverse complement strand
TCAGCAACAGGTTTATCAAATTCAATCTTGTCAACAGCTACTGTTGTAGAGTGTCCTGTAAGAACGTTCTTCATTGTAACATGACGGCGGAGCCAGTACTTTATACCTGTAGCACCTGTAAATTCTTCAAAAGCATCGATGCCGTATGTTTTGATGAGAGTATCTTTTTTGTCATAGTATTCAACCATGATTGGAAGATAAGATTCTTTTTCGATGAACTGGATGCGATATGCATATTCAACGTTCTTGTTCTTTACAGGAACAGACTTAATCTTCCAGCATTTGTATGCCTTGCCGTTTGAATTCTGTGATGCGTTTTCATCCAGCATTATCTGTTCATCATCATCGAACTTACGGATTGTCATGTCATTGTATGTAAGGTCAGAACCTACCCATGACTTCTGGCGTTCTGCGGCTGCGATACGACGTGTTGTTTTGAGTGACGGAAGGTAGATCCATTTGTCATCACCCTTACCGATTTTTTCTGCCTGAAGAATACGAGTGTCCTTTACAGATGCCGGTGACTGAATATCAAATACAACGTTCTTGAGACCTCCTTTTTTGCTTCCGTATTCATAGACTTTACGGGTTTCAGTTACTTTGCCGTTCTTGTCAATCAATTCCATGATGAGTAAAGCTTTAGAGGCGTTTGCTACAGGGAGATCTGTGGATTTAGCCATAATTTCCTCAACAGTCTGTGCAAAGATTGAACCAGACAGAGCAAAAAGTACTGCAACTGCCAGCATTTTAATTTTTTTCATATTTCCTCCGAATAAAAAAACTGCACAAAAAAAAGGATTTTCCGTGCAAATAAAAATATTATATCCAATTATAACATATAAATTCCAGATTAACCAAATTTTGTAATAAAAAGTCGTTTTTCTACTAAAAAAATTGCAGAATTTGCTTAATTAACTTCATTATTTTAAGTATTTCGTGTTAAACTTTATTCTATAAAAACTCTGGAGAGGATTATATGTCTAAAACAAATACCACATCAAAGCGACACTCAATTTTTGTCAGAATCATCCGCGGTGTCACCATTCAGACTGCCGTTCTTTTTGTTCTTCTTGGCGTTAGCATTTATTTCAGAATGAAGCCGGTCAACGAAGGAAGCTTTACTGAAAAACTTTCCACAACAATGCGGCTTACAGACTCCGTATTATCCGCATTTTTAAGTAGCCTGAACGGTTCGTCAGCTCAGCTTGCAGCCGTAGCAGAATCAGATGATGAGGATTATATCCGCGACATTCAGAAACTCATTGTTGATTCAAATGAAAACATTCACAACGCGATGGTTATCAAGGGCGAAAGCATTATCAGCTATCCGGAAGAAAACATTGATTTTGAAGAAATTCAGGGAAGCAACTGGTACGACTTTGCAATTGATCTGGGAGGCACACCGTACTACTCACCTGCATTTGTCGATGGAGACAATAATGTAGTGTTTGCTGTTGCAACGGCTCTCAGCGACGAAGTTATGGTTGCCCTCGAAGTTGATGTTTTTGCATTCAACAAAATCATCGGTGACTCAACATCCATGGGCGAAATCAAATTCATCATCCTAGACAGCGAAACAAATGTTATTCTCGATCCTTTCGTAGCCCAGGCCGAATACAAAAAGGCTGCCGACATGGATCTCCAGGCCCTCAAGAGCTACACTCAGGGTGACTACAAAATCTACCAGGAAAAGTTCCAGGGACAGGACTGCGAAATCCGTATCCTTCCGTCACAGAACGACTACTACTCCCTTGACTACACAATGATTATTCCAAAGTCTACAATCAATGCATCTACAAATACAGTTCTTACGGTGCTTGCCGTTTCGATTATTATCGGAATCATACTTTCAGTCGGTGTATCATTCCTCCTTGCCCACGGAATTGTAGACCCGCTTAACAAGCTCATCGCAATCCTCAAGAATATTTCTGAAGGTGACGGAGACCTGACTGTACGAATTCCTGATACTTCAAAAGATGAAATCGGAACTCTTGCAGGCTACTTTAACCGCACAATCGAAAAAATTGCCGCTTCAATGCGTTCGATTATCAGTGAATCAGGCCAGATGCAGAATGTAGGAAATACACTTTCCCAGAACATGAACGTAACTGCCGAATCAATCAGCACAATCGATACAAACCTTTCAGAAATCAAGGACGATATCGTAAACCAGAGTTCAGGCGTTGAACAGACTAACGCAACACTGAACGAAATCGTCCGCAATATCGATAAACTCAACAGCAACATTTTGAACCAGTCGGAAGCCGTAACCGAATCTTCTGCTGCAGTAGAAGAAATGGTTGCTAACATCGCTTCCGTAACAAAAATCCTCGAAAAGAACCAGACAAACGTTGTTCAGCTTTCTGATTCAGCAGAAGAAGGACGGGCAATCGTTACAAAGACTGTTGAGACGACAAACCGCATTGCAGAAGACTCTCAGGGTCTTATCGAAACATCTGCAATTATCCAGAACATTGCCGAACAGACAAACCTTCTTGCCATGAACGCCGCAATCGAAGCTGCCCACGCAGGGGAAAGCGGAAAGGGCTTTGCCGTAGTTGCTGACGAAATCCGTAAACTTGCAGAAGACTCAAATACTCAGGGTAAGAAAATCGGCGAAGTTCTTTCTCAGCTCCACGAAAAGATTACGACAATGACCGAAGATGCCAAGAGAATGGAAAATCAGTTCAACATGATTTTTGATAATACCCAGACTGTAAAACGACAGGAAGAAATTATCAAACAGGCTATGGATGAACAGAGTGCCGGAAGTAATCAGGTTCTCGAAGCAATGAACCGCATTACGACAATTACCCAGGACGTTAAATCAAGTTCCGGCGTAATGGACGAAGGAAGTAAGGAAATTCTCGTAGAAATGGAAAAACTTGCTCAGGCAACTGTAAAAATCAACAGTTCAATGCTTAACATTGCAAACGGAATTACAAACCTTAACCATACAATCAAGGAAGTCAACACAGTTACAAACGAAAACACAATTTCGATTAACCGCGTAACAGACGTAATCAGTAAATTCAAGGTATAGGCCTTAATTCTCCGGGCCGTGCACAATGGAAAAATCTCTTTGTGAGGCTTTTCCGCGCTCAGCCCGGCGGCTTTAGGAAGTTATTGAATAATTTTCTTTTTTGACCAGCTCTGCAAAAGACGCTGCATGTTTGCGTCGTTAGAAAGCAGGAGTCTGGCAAAAAGTTCATTTGTCGCACTAAACACCTGCGACAAAATAATCCGCTCATCACTTGAAAAAGCACTCAGAACATAATCTGCGATATCCCGGTCCACAGGCTTTGTCAGGCCAAAACGAAGTCTCCAGAAATCAGCAGTTCCAAGCACGGCCTTTGTTGAACGAAGCCCGTTGTGTCCGCCAAGGCCCCCGCTCCACTTTAAGCTTACGGTTCCAATGGGAAGTTCAAGCTCATCATGAACGACCAAAATTTCTGAAGGCTCAATTTTGTAAAAGCGGGCAAGTTCGCCAATTGCTTCTCCGCTCAGATTCATGTAAGTAAGGGGTTTTAAAAAGTAAATTTTATCAGGAGCTCCTTCCGGTACCGGCTGTGCAGAGCCGTCCTTTTTGGCGTACATGCCAGTTTCTGCAAACCACTGAGCAAGGGTTGATGTTTCCACAACAGCGTAATCACCCTTAAACTTCTGCTGAAAATTCAATTTATTGTAAAAAGGCAGCTGAGAAGCAAACTGCCAGGCAACATTGTGTCTTGTGTGTTCGTATTCTGTTCCGTAATTTCCTAAAAAAGCAACCAACTTAATCATAACGACAGTATATAGTGAATGAATTATTTTTGCACTAGCGCTGGGAGCCCCGCAAGTCCGCGTCAGCGGATGAGCCTCCGGCGAAGGGCGGACATAGCGGCCTGCCTCTGGCAGGCAGTGCCCGTCTTTCTATTAACTTTATTCCACATAATTTTCATAAACTTTTACACTTTTATCCTTAAATTTACCATTCAGATGTGATAAAATCATTAAAAAATATTTTAGGAATAAAAAATGGCCGACTATCACGAATTTGAAAGTGCCCCGGAAGGAACTCCGGTTGCAAACTTTGTTCACCTGCATGTCCACTCAGACTACTCTCTCCTGGACAGCTGCGCCACAATCGACAAACTGGTTGCAAAGGCAAAAAAACTGAATATGCCTGCCCTTGCCCTCACTGACCACGGAAACATGTTTGGCGCCCTGAACTTTGAAAAACTCTGTCACGTAAATGGAATCAATCCTATTGTCGGCGAAGAATTTTATGTAGCCTTCGGCAGCCACAAAGAAAAGAATTCGGTTCCCTACAGCCACAAGGGCGAAGACGGTGACCGTCAGGCAAGATACTTTCACCTTATCCTCCTTTGCGAAAACGAGACCGGCTACAAAAACATGAGCTGGCTTTCTTCAATTGCCTTTACCGAAGGAATGTGGTACAAGCCCCGCATCGACTTTGAACTCCTGGAAAAATATCACGAAGGCCTAATCTGCTGTTCTGCCTGTATCGCGGGCGAGCTTCCCCAGCTTCTGCTTGCCGGAAAGGATGAAGAAGCAAAGGAAGTTGCCTTAAAATACAAAAATCTTTTTGGACCGGATCATTATTATATTGAATTGCAGG
>DLYJ01000200.1:2136-3453 GCA_003447785.1 Treponema sp. | reverse complement strand
CCGCGCCGCAAAGGCGTTCCAGCCATCGGGCGATCCCCAGCACCTGATGGTAGTGTCCCCGCGTTCCTTCGGTGAGGATCACAATACGGTCCGGCCCTGTTTTCTTTTTATTCATGGACCGGTCTCCGTTCATACATTTTTTCATTCTTTTTCCCCTCAATTCAAAAACAGTCTCATTCATTTTTTGTATTCTTAATATATTTTTATATACAGTTTCTGCACACGGCTTTGCGCTTTTCAGTATCTTTCCAACGTCTTTATTGTAGCATAATGCAGACCGATGCGCAATCATAACCACAGCGCGGCATATATTTAATTTCAGCCCAAACTGTGATATAATGTGTGTTGCAATTGATGAATTGTAAACCTGTATGTTACCTATGTTACTGATTCACGAGAGACCGATCCGAAAATGAAAATTCTTCTTCCTATCTTACGCAATGTCGCGCTCATTTATCTGCTGCTGACAGCGGCAACCACAGCAGTTATGCATGAGTTCAGTTTCCGTTACACCCTTTTTTTACTGTTGGACGCCATCCTGATCACCGCCGGAAGCCATCTGCTTAAAGAGAAAAAATGGTATTACCGGGCGATTGTCTGCATTACAACCGTTCTGGGTTCCGCCTGCGCCATTCGTTTTTTAACGGAGACCACGCTGAAAGTCCGGGATCTGGACGCGTATTTAAGTTTCTGTCTTGCCGTCGCAAACATCCTGATCATAACAGTAAGCTTGCTGCCCTCAACATTGCCCGCTACGGGCAAACTGAAAAAGTTTCTGTTCGGGGCAGGCAGTCTGCTTCTCTTTCTTCCGGTCCTTATTTTATGGGGTTACTATTTTTCCGAATCTTCCTGGCTGAATGTGGACGGAGTCATGGCGCTGCTGCAGACAAATACGTCGGAAGCCGTTGAGTATCTGCAAGACAAACTGAGTTATGCTGCCCTTATTTTTATCTCCCTGTACCTTATGCTGGCCTGCGCTGCAGGCTCCATAGGAAGCAAACTGGAATTGAAAGGCAGGTCGTGGAAGCTATATGCGGGCGCCGCTGTTTTTCTGATCCTGAATATTGTGCTGATGGTTCGTACCGGTCAGGTCAACAATAACTTTGTCACCACAATCTTCCTGGAAACAAAAAATTATGCGTCCAGATACGACGAATATATCAAGCTGGCAGAACAGCGGAAGCAACGATTGCATAATATGCTCCGGACAGAAAGTACAGGCGAGCCCGGCGTCTATGTTCTGGTCATAGGCGAGTCGCAGAACCGCACCCGCATGTCTGCCTATGGCTATCATCTGAAGACGACCCCATGGCTGGA
>DLYJ01000200.1:503-1967 GCA_003447785.1 Treponema sp. | reverse complement strand
ATGGATTTAAAAGACGCCGTTTCCCTGATTGATGTGGCAAATGCCGCAGGCTATGAGACAGTGTGGCTCAGCAACCAGACGCGGTACGGGGTCTGGGATACTCCGGTGACGGTCATTGCCGGCGCTGCCGGCCAGCAGATCTGGCTCAACACCCACATCACCAAAAGTCCCAGCCCGGACACAGATTACCACGATGCCGAGCTGGTCAGACGGTTGCAGGATATACGGCGTTCGGATAAGATGCTGATCGTCATTCACCTGATGGGAAGTCATATCGCGTACCACAAACGGTATCCCGCCGAATTCAGTCAGTTTAAGGCGGAGGGCAGACGCAGCGAATACGATAACAGCATTTTGTATAATGATTACGTAATGAAAGAACTGGTAAAAAAGATAAGCGCCTGGCCCAATTTTAAAGGTCTGGTCTATTTTTCGGATCACAGCGAAGGCGTCTCCCGGGATCTGGATCATAATCCGGATACATTCATCTTTGAAATGTCCTATATCCCGATGTATATGTATTTTTCCGAAGCGTACCAACAGCAGCATCCGCAGAAAATCGCGACGCTGCGGGCCGCGCAGAAGGATTATTTTACCAACGATCTGATTTTCAATGCAATGCTGGGGATTATGAATATACAACAGAATTCTCTGTATGAGCCGGAAAACGATCTGACTTCGCCGCAGTACAACAAGGATCTGAAACGGTTTAGCACTATGTTTGGAAAACGTAAAATTATAGAAGACGCAGAAAAGAATGTTAACGGAAGTGAGAAAGCAAAATGAAACTATCGCAAATTTCCGATCTGAATAAAAATTTCGGTTTTGATGTAGCCTTTTCCTCGGTCTGCGCATCCCGTTTCAAAAGCGCTGCGGATTTTCGGAACCGGCATATCCTGAACTACCTGAAGGACGAATACAGCGATTTCATTTCCGAATATCAGCGCAAAAGTTATGATGCAGCTGCAAAAAATGAAAATTCAAAAATCATCTGGACCTTATGGCTTCAGGGCGACAGTGAGGATACGCAGCCGGAACTGGTGCGGATGTGCCTTCGCAATATGAAAAAGAATTGCGGCTCTCACACGGTGAAGGTATTGACTGCAGATAATTTTCATCATTACGCCGATATTCCCGGATATATTATGGACAAAGTGAAGTCCGGGGAAATTACATTTACGCATCTGTCTGATTTAATCCGGATGAACCTGTTGCTAAATCACGGAGGGATGTGGCTCGATGCCACTATTTTTACAGCAAAACAGATTCCTGAAGAAATTTTTGACAGGAAATATTTTACGGTAAAACATGCCGGCAGGGACCATGTGCGTAACGTTTCCAAAGAACGCTGGACGGGATTTTTACAGACTTCCGAGAGTCATACGATATTACACGATTTCATTTATCATTTTTTTCTGGAATATTGGAAAAACCAGAAAATCCTGATCCATTACCTGTTAATTG
>DLYJ01000200.1:0-389 GCA_003447785.1 Treponema sp. | reverse complement strand
GAAATTCCGGCGTGCAGAAAAATTCTTGACGATGTGCCGCTGAACAACCCGGAACTGTACAACATGGAACGGTGGCTGTCTTCCAAATACGATGAAGATGTTTACAAAAAGCTGACGGAGGACACGATGTTCTTTAAGCTGACCTGGAAAAAGGATTTCAAAAAATCATCCTTTGGCAGTGAAACGTTCTACGGGCATTTGCTGAAAATATAAAAAACAGAGCCTCTCGCAACAGTGCGGCCTGGAACCGCCGTCTGTTTTGAGAGGCTTTTTATTTTTTTATATACAGTACGAGTTATTTTTTATCTGCAGTACGAGGTGCAGTGCAAGGCTCGATTCGTTTACCGTTTTTCAGACAAACTGTTCGGGCGCATTTGCAAATTTTTTAC
>DLYJ01000179.1 GCA_003447785.1 Treponema sp. | reverse complement strand
GGCGTAGGCTGTGCCTTAAGCCGCGACGGCTTCTTTTTTAAAGAAAAACCGGCAGCGTGGCTGCGCGAGATGCTAAGTTACCCGTTTTACTTTTTAATTCACGATTCAAACGATATAAAAGAATCCTTTTATCCATAATTCCTTTAACAAACCTTTTATCTTACAGAATCTTAGAAGAGTTGCGTTTGAAATTTTTGCGAAACAATGCAATTTGTGTGTAAAAATTCCTAGTAAACTAGGAATTAGAGGATATTGACATATCCTCTAATTAAGGATTTTTCCTTATAAAATTCTGGTTCACACTGAAAATTAAATTGTTATATTAACAAGGAGAAAATGTTATGGGAAAAACAACAGTGCTTCCAGGAAATTCTCATTATGGTGAAGGTGGTCGTATGCCTTCGACAACAGGCAACCCTAGTGGTGGAAATAGGGGCAATAATCCCCCTTCTTCACGAAATGGTTCTTCTAATAGGGGAGGGACTAGACAAAAATGAAACTAAAGAGAATTATCTTTTTAATTTTTTCATTATTATTACTTTTATTTACTGCCTGTGAAGAAGAGGAAAATGAAGATAAAGTAGATCCAAACATCGTGAAATACTCTTGTACTGTATTTAATAATACTTTACTCGATTTTAATATTGTAGGTGTGTATTCTTCTAAAGATTACTGGACTGCTAATGATAACGTTGTGTCATTGAACAATAAATTAGGGGAAAATCGAAATCTGACTATTAAGAAAGGAGAAAGTGAAGAAATAGATATTGAAGCTACTTCTTTCCCATATGGAATTGCTATTAGCGGGTATCTTGTTGATGGTTTGGAAATTACTTATCCTTTTGCAGGTACAATTGACAATTCTAAAATTACTAAGTTTGAGTCAAAAGTGAACTATAGTCTTTATAAGTATACAAGAGGGATGCTTTTTAATTTACTTAAACTTCCTGACGGTAGTTATGCTCTCTGTATGGTAGAATAGAGTTGTTTTATCAGACAATTTGGATTTTAATTATTATAGCAGGTACTAATATTTTAGTTCCTGCTATATTTATCTTTTGTTTTTTTTAGCCACGATTCTAACCTTGCTAGAAACGTCTCCGAAGGCAGATGGAGCGACTGGAACTCAAGGAGAGCAAAAGTTGGCTGCAAGCATTGGATGAGACATTGACTCGGCTGTGAGCTGAAAATTATGATTCACATTCAACTTTTACCTGCGTTAATCTGCCTGTGATAGGGGAAAAATTCTACTTCTTCAACTGATTCATCTTTTCTTTTATTTCCGGGGTGACACGGAATGATTCCTGCATTTTTCTGATGGCCTTGTTGTAGGTCCAGGAGTCCAGTCTGTTTGAAGGACTTTTCATAAATTCATAGGTCAGATCGGGATACTTTGTTTTACACGCTGCTGTGGCAACTGCCCATGCGATTCCCATTTTGGCGTAGTAGGTGGCGCTGTCACGGCTTGTATCTGTGTAGAGTGTGTTGAGGACTTTGAGGACTCTGTCGATGTAAGCATCATTTAAAAAGTGCGTCATCAACATTATGGCTACGACTCGTACTTCAAATTCTTTCCGGCTGTCTTTATAGTTCATTAAAAAGTTCCAGACGGTTTCCTGATGCTTTTGGGCGGTTTTGAAAGTCTGGCATAAAATGTCATTTACGGCCCAGTCATGAATGTGCGGAATAAAGTCTTTAAGGTAATTCAGTATTAGATTGATGTCGGCCCTTGCGTAGCCTATTACCATTGCCTGAAGTGCCTGATGTTCAAAAGTTGTGAGCGGGTTTTGTTCAAGAAAAATCTGCCAAGAGGCTTTATCACCCGGTTTATTCCAGGTGTCTCCTGCTATCTTTTTTGCCAGTGTGCGTAGTTGCGGAATCCGCACCCCCAGGATAGGGGAAGCGGTTGGGTTGAGCGACGAACTGAATTCCCTGTAGTTGTCTTTTTTTACAAGGGATTTTAATTCGTTCTCAACTTCGTCCAGTGTCATGTCTTTTTTTTAGTTTTATTAAACTTTGAACTTTCCAAGTTCGCCTACAACGTTGTGAACGCTGTCTCTTGAATCCTGTGAAAGTGTATTGATTAACTGCATTGAAGTGTTGAGTTCTCCGATACCTTTAGAAATCTCAGACATTGCAACGCTAATCTGGTTTGTAACTTCTGAAAGTTTGCTCATTTCGTCGATGATGCGGTTAGAGCCCTGTTCCATGACTTCGGCACTGCTTCTGACATCCCGGGTAACATCGTTGATCTGATGAATTGCTTCAAGACTCTGTTTACTACCGGCGCTCTGTTCATCCATTGCGCTCTTGATAACATTTTCCTGACGTTCAACAGTCTGTGTGTGTTCAAAAATGATATCGAACTGTTTCTGTGTTTCAAGTGCACCTTCGTTCATTTCTACGATCATTTCGCGGAGGTACTTCATGATATCATTAATCTTTTTACCCTGTTTGTTAGAGTCTTCGGCAAGCTTACGGATTTCGTCGGCAACTACGGCAAATCCCGCACCGGCTGTTCCTGCGTGGGCTGCTTCGATTGCGGCGTTCATGGCGAGCATGTTTGTCTGGTTCGCAATGTTACGGATGATTGCTGAAGTTTCAATCAGGGCGGCTGATTCTTCGGCAAATTTATTTGTCATTTCTACTGACTTAACAACAACTGCCCGGCCGTTTTCTGCAGATTCTGAAAGCTTACGAACATTGTCTGAGTTTTTGTCGAGGATTTCAGTTACTGAGTTGATGTTTGCAACCATCTGTTCGATTGAAGAAGAAGACTGAGAAACGCTTTCTGCCTGAATCTGAATGTTATGGTTCAATTTTTCGATGTTGTGGGCGATTTCTTCTACGCTGGCATTTGTTTGGTGAACACCTTCCGTCTGTGTCTTAATCTGTTCGGCGATAGAGTTTACGTTCTGGTTGATTTCTTCGATGGCAGATGCTGATGAGTTCATGTTTGAACTCAAAAGTTCTGACTGTTCCTTCATGTTTGAAGTCTGGCTGATAATCGAAGCCATTGCATTGGCAATCTTTTTGATTGTGAGGTTAAAGTAACCCGAAAGACGTCCAAGTTCATCCTTTGATGCAACCGGAATTTCAACTGTAAGGTCACCGTCACCCTGTGAAATATTCTTAAGGATTCCTGTAACGTGCTTGAGTGTTTTTGTAATGGAACGTGCCAGGAAGAACGAAATGATTGCTGAAAGAACGAATGCGGCAAGAATTCCCACGATGATAATCTTGAGAACAGCGTTGGATGCGGCTTCTGTAAGTCTGTGTGGAATCAGAATTGCATAGTCTGCTTCATAAAGGTCACTTTCCGATGGAAGAATACGGATTTCTGTATCTTCATTTTTGCGGGTACCGATTGTAACTCTTTCGCGGGAAATTCCGTAGGTACCAGGGCTGTAAGATTCAAGAGCTTCAATTCCCATTTCGTTTGCTGATTTAAATGAAACCTGGGTATCAAACGGATTGAGGATTACGTTACCATTTCTGTCAATCATGATAAAGGCAATGTCACCCATTGCAGTTTCGTCACCAAATACAACAATGAAAGAGGTAATATCGAATTCAATTACCGCAACGCCCAGTTCTTCATCTCCATCTGTCAGAAGAAGGGAACCTGCCATTACGATTTTTCCGTCCGGTTTTTCATAGATTGTAGAAAAATATGGAAGCCCCCCATAGCTTTCTGCATCCGGGTACCAGTTTTCTGTATCGGCTTCCGTGATGTTTCCTTCCGGGAAGCAGCTGATTGACTGGTCAGCGTAAACAACACCTGCACTGATAAAATGCTCGTTACTGTTTACAAGTTTTTCTGAAATGTCAGCGATTGTGTCAGGATCGATATTTCCTCCGTTCTGGAGGAGATTCAGTTCCTTTTCGATTCCGGTGAGATAAGCATACAGTGTCTGATCCATTAAGTGCATTGTACTGGAAAGTCGGTCAGTAAACTGTTCTTCGATAGTAGTTTTTACGGAATGATAAATCAAGGCTCCAAGTCCGATTAAAAGAACCGTAGTTAATGCCATGATACCGATGATGATTCGTACGGCAATTGAATTCAATCGTGACTCGTCATTAGAATGTTCTGACATAAAGCACTCCTAATTATTGTGTAATAGAACTATAATCTCCATTATAACATATTATTTGGAAATTAACAGATTTTTTTTAAAGGGAAAAACAGAATTCGAACTTAAAAAATCTAATATTTCTTTTATTTATCTAAAACCGTGTTATAATAGTTGAAGTTATTTTTATATTTTAAAGTTTTGGAGGACGAATTCTTATGAAACTTACAAAAAAAATTCTGGCTACGGTTGGTGCCATGCTTGCTGCTTCAATCCTTTTCGCTGAAGATGCTGCTACTATTGCAAAAACAATGCTTGAACTCCCAGTACCTGACTACAGTTTTGCTACATTGGTCCTTGATGTAATCGAAAAGAATGGAAAATCAGAACAGAGAATCATCAAAGAATATGGTGGTGGCGAAAACGGTCTTAAAAACGCCGTATTCGTATTCACCGCTCCAGCCGCTTACCGCGACACTCGTATTCTTCAGTGTGAAAAAACAAACAAAGATGATGATAAATGGGTTTATCAGCCTTCTTTGAGAACTACACGCCGCCTTGGTACAGGTGAACGTTCAAAATCATTCGTTGGTACTGAACTTACATACAACGACATGTCTACCCGTAAAGTCGGCGAAGACACACACGAAATGATTTCTGAAAATGAAACAGTAACCGTTAAAAGCAAGGCTTACGGTACTGTAACTTACAACTGCTGGAAATTAAAGGAAACACCGATTAAGTCTAAGGCCCGCGATGTTGAATATGCATACCGCATGGTTTATGTTGATAAAGCAACTTACCTTCCTGTTAAGTACGAAAACTTCAATAAGGCAGGAAAACATGTTAAGACAATGGTAATCGAAAAAGCCGAACCGGTTCAGGGAGAAGAACTTTATCAGCTCCGCCGCTCTGTAAATGTAGTTAACGAAGAAACTGGCCGCCAGACTCACGTTTTTGTTAAAGACTTTACATTCGACAAAAAAATCAGCCCGGCTTACTTTACACAGCAGTTCCTTTCAACAGGTAAAGTAAACTAATCGTTTTTTTTCAAATTGAAGAATAAGCCCTGTACTTTGCGGTACGGGGCTTTTTTTGTATATTATATGTATGGCTAATCCTTCTGCATCAAGACACGCAGTTCTTCTTCAGCGCATGCGCGACGGCGACAGACTGTCTCTTTATGACCAGCTGATGCTCATATTCAGTTTGAGTCTTCCGGCCGTTCTTGCCCAGTTAAGTTCCATTGCAATGAGTTATATCGATGCTTCCATGGTGGGACACCTCGGCCAGCTGGAAGGGGCCGCTATTGGAATCGTCAGTTCGTCAACGTGGCTTATCTGGGGTCTTTCTTACTCTTGTGTGGTCGGTTTTACTGTACAGACGGCTCATCTGATTGGCGCAAAAAAAAATGATGAAGCCCACTCTCTGATGAAGCTTGCCTTTGCCGTTAATTCAATTTTTACAGTAATTTTTACTGGCATAATCCTTGGAATCAGTCCATTTGTTCCGCGCTGGCTTGGGGCCGGGGATTTGATTTACCGCGACGCCTTTCTGTATTTTTTTATCTTTGCCCTGAGTCTTCCCGTAATTCAATTCAACAGCCTTGCGACTGGAATGCTGCAGTGTTCGGGGAATATGCGCTTTCCCAGCATTGTTCAGATTCTGATGGGCGTGCTGAATGTGGCTTTCAATTACCTTTTTATTTACGTTTTTAACATGGGTGTAAAGGGTGCGGCAATTGCGACACTGCTTGCACGCCTTATTACGACTGTCCTGCTATTGTTCTACCTTCTTTTTAAGAGCGATCTTCTTGCCCTAAAATACGTCGGAAAGATGGCACGGGACAGGGCTTATCTTTTTAAGGCATTCAAGATTGGCCTTCCTGTTGCGTTTGAACAGATGATTATGAGCGGAGGCCAGGTTGCATTCACTAAGATTGTAAGTCCTCTGGGGGAACTTGCACTGTCGGCCAATTCATTTGCGATTACTGCCGAAAGTCTGTGCTACATGCCTGCCTACGGTTTGAGTTCGGCCGCAACTACGATAACAGGCCAGTGCTATGGAAGCGGTCAGAAAAAACTTACCTGGCATCTCGGCTGGCTCACCACATCCGTGGGTATTACGCTCCAGATTATTACCGGCGCCCTGATGTTTGTTTTTGCCCGTCAGATGATTGGTTTTATAAGCCCGGATCCTGCCATTATTGAACTTGGAGCGGCTGTCCTTATGATTGAGGCATTCAGCGAACCATTTTACGGGGCAAGCCTTGTTGCAAGCGGCGCACTGGCCGGTACGGGCGACACTCTTGTTCCCAGCTGCATAAAATTCTTTTCTATGTGGATGATTCGAATTCCACTTGCGTTATTTTTAAGAGGGCGCTACGGACTTGAAGGCGTTTGGTTTGCAATGAGTTTTGAACTTTGTGTTAGAGGAATACTATTTTTACTGCGTCTTGGTGGAAAATCCTGGACTAAGTAACTATAATTTAAGAAAGATTTTAGGGGAGAAATGATGAAAGGTCTTGTAATGGAAGGCGGTGCCATGCGCGGTATGTTTACTGCGGGTGTAATCGATGTTTTTATGGATAACGGAATTACCTTTGACGGAGCGATTGGTGTAAGTGCCGGGGCAACCTTTGGCTGTAACATAAAATCAGCTCAGCCAGGGCGCGCCCTCCGGTACAACAAGCGTTTTATGAAGGACAGAAGATACTGTTCAATTTCTTCCCTGATTAGAACCGGTGATTTGTTTAACGTGGATTTCTGCTACAACGTTCTGCCAAACGAACTTGATCCCTTTGACTACGAAGTTTTTGCAAAGAACCCGATTAAGTTCTATGTAGTGGCAAGTGACTGTCTTACAGGGGAGCCGGTTTATAAGGAATTAAAGAATTGCCGCGGCTCAGAAATGAAGTGGATGCAAGCGAGCGCAAGTATGCCGTTGTGTTCAAGAGTGGTCGAAGTTGACGGTTACAAACTCCTTGACGGCGGAATGACGGATTCAATTCCTTTAAAAGCCTTTGAAAACATGGGTTATAATAAGAATGTGGTTGTTTTGACTCAGCCTAAGGACTTTGTAAAAAAGCCGAATAAAATGATTGGTTTGATGAAGCTTTTTCTAGGTAAATATCCCAAGCTGCTCAAGGCAATGGAAGAACGGCACATTGTTTATAACGAAGAGACAAAATATGTAAATCAAAAAGCTCTGAGCGGAGAGGTGATTGTAATTCAACCGGCTGAGAGTCTGGGAATTGGCCGCCTTGAAAAAAATCCCGACGAACTTGAACGCTGCTATCAGGAAGGGCGCCGTGCTGCGCTGGAAAAACTTGATACAGTAAGGGCTTTTCTTGCAGATTAGAGATAAATACAACTGGCTGAGGCCGGTACAGGAGGCATGATGAATAAGGTTGAAGTTTATAATTCAGATTACACAAAGCTGAATCACGCTTATATTGAAATTTATCAGTCGTACGAAAAACTTATTGAATGCCCGGACGCTGACGATGAAATCCTGACCGTAATGGAAAGCATTCTCCGTGTTTTTAATCCGGCCCTGGATAAAATTAAAAGCGAAATGACAGTTAAAACACGCTATAAAGAAGATGCCCAGGCAGCCGCTTCCGGTGGTGCATATGCTTCTTCAGACGGCTCTTCTAAAAATGACGGCCCGAGAATCATAAAAGGAAACTTTACAGGAGAATAGGAATGGAATCCCGGAAAAAACATTTTTTAAGCTATCTGCCGGTGGTTTGTCTCGGCGCAACCTTATGCTGTTTTTTGTGGGGTAGTGCGACACCTGCGATTAAAACGGGTTACAGATTATTTTCCATTACAGGCAATGATACTCCCAGCGTAATTCTGTTTGCAGGCATACGTTTCTTTTTTGCGGGAATTTTTACGGCGCTTTTTGGTTCAATTATTCAAAAACAGGTGCTTGTTCCAAAAACTTCCGGGGCATGGCGCAAGGTTCTGGCTCTGGGAATGGTTCAGACCGTGCTGCAGTATTTTTTCTTTTACGGCGGGCTTACAAAGTGTCCCGGCGTAAAGTCGTCCGTAATTCTTGCGACAAATGTCTTTGCTTCTCTTTTGATTGCGGCCCTTCTTTTTAAACAAGAAAAACTTACCTGGGCAAAAATCTTGGGCTGTGTAATCGGCTTTATCGGAGTTGTTCTTGTAACAGTGACAGGAAAGACAGTTGATTATCACGTAACTTTTGGCGGTGAAGGCTTTATCTTTTTGAGCAGTGTGTGCTATGGATTTAGCGGCTGTATGGTAAAACTTTTTAGCAGGGAAGAAAACACGGTTATGCTATCCGGCTGGCAGTTTATCTTTGGCGGAGCCGTAATGATTGCTTCAGGACTTCTGCTCGGCGGCAGAATCAGCGGCTTTACAGGGCAGTCGGTTCTTCTTCTCTCATATCTTGTATTTATCAGCGCTGTGGCCTATACATTATGGGGACTTTTGTTAAAGCACAATGATGTAAGCCGTGTCGTAATCTTTGGTTTTTC
Organism: Treponema sp.; assembly: GCA_003447785.1. Classification (GTDB taxonomy): domain Bacteria; phylum Spirochaetota; class Spirochaetia; order Treponematales; family Treponemataceae; genus Treponema_D. Next base: position 1,194 of record DLYJ01000179.1, on the reverse strand, counting down.
AAATCCGCTTTTCGGCGTAATTTTGAGCGCCATCTTCCTTAACGAGCAGAGCCAGACCGGCCTTGTAACCGTTCTTTCGCTCATCCTTGTCTGTATCGGAATTTTTATCGTAAACTGGCCCAGAAAAGCCCCGAAAGAATAAGTGCAGACAAAAAAAACAGCCCCTGCGGGCTGTTTTTTTTACTATGTAATCAACGGACTACAGTACCGGCTTCATAACGACTTCCGCCTGCTTTACAGCCGGAAGTCTACGAGTTTTCTTACGAAAACTCGCGTCATGTAAGCTTACAGTACCGGTTTCATAGCTGTCATGTATTCGCGGAGTTTGCGTCCAACAACTTCGATCGGGTGGTTGCGGATCTCTGCGTTAACGTTTACAAGTTCAGTGTTGTTAACTGAAGTGTCTTTGTTTGAAAGACCCTTTCCGATAACTTCTGTTGTAAGTTTCGGCATCAAATCTTTTGCCATCATTGGAGCTGCAACGCGGCTGAACAGGTAACATCCGTATTCAGCTGTGTCCGAAATAACGCGGTTCATTTCGTAGAGGCGTTTGCGGTCGATGAGGTTAGCGATGAGCGGAACTTCGTGAAGTGATTCGTAGTATGCTGATTCAGGTTTGATACCAGCGTCAACCATTGTTTCGAATGCAAGTTCACAGCCTGCTTTTACCATAGCAACCATCAAAATACCTTTGTCAAAGTATTCCTGTTCTGTGATTTCTTCTTTAGATTCTTCTGTTTTTTCAAAAGCAAGGCGGCCTGTTTCTTCGCGCCATGCCAGGAGGTCTTTGTCTCCTGCTTTCCAGTCTTCCATCATTGTTGATGAGAATTTTCCGGAAATGATGTCGTCCATGTGTTTCTGATACAATGGAGCGAGGAGCTTTTTGATTTCTTTTGAAAGAGCGTTTGCCTTGATTTTTGCAGGGTTAGAAAGACGATCCATCATGTTTGTGATACCGCCCCATTTCAGAGCTTCAGAAATTACGTTCCAGCCGTGCATAAGGAGTTTTGTTGCATATTCTGGAGCGATTCCTTCTGAAACCATTTTGTCGTAGCAAACGATTGTACCTGCCTGGAGCATACCACAGAGAATTGTCTGTTCGCCCATAAGGTCTGATTTAACTTCTGCAACGAATGAAGATTCAAGAACACCTGCTTTTGAACCGCCCATACCTACAGCGAGAGCTTTTGCATA
>DLYJ01000053.1 GCA_003447785.1 Treponema sp. | reverse complement strand
ATTTTACAGTTCAGGGCGGTTCGCTAGGAAAAGTTCACGGACAGAAAATTGCCGAACTGATTGAAAAAGCAATCGAATTTAAATGCCCGGTAATCGGTGTAAACGATTCGGGTGGAGCACGTATCCAGGAAGGCGTTGACGCACTCTGCGGTTACGGCGAAATCTTCAAACAGAACGTTCGTGCTTCCGGTGTAATTCCACAGATTTCAATCATCGTTGGTCCTTGTGCCGGCGGTGCAGTTTATTCACCTGGACTTACAGACTTTATTTTTACAGTAGACAAAATTTCTCAGATGTACATTACAGGTCCAAAGGTTGTTAAGCAGGTAATGTTTATGGACATCACTGACGAAGACCTGGGTGGAGCTGCAATTCACTCACAGAAATCAGGCGTTGCTCACTTCCGCGCAGACAGCGAAAAAGAATGCTACGAACAGGTTAAAAAGCTTCTGGACTACATTCCTCACTACTACGGTGAAAAGGCTGAAACAGAAGAAAAATTCAAGTTCTCTTCCAGAAAGAACAAGGACATTACAACAGTTCTCCCTGAAGCAAGTACAAAGGGTTACGATATCAAAAACGTAATTGAAGATGTAATCGATGATGATTCATTCTTTGAAGTAATGAAGGAATTTGCAGGAAACGCCGTAACAGGCTTTGGCAAAATCGAAGGCCGCACTGTGGGTATCGTTGCCAACAACCCGGGTTACTTTGGCGGCGTTTTGAACTGCGATGCTTCTGACAAAATTTCACGCTTTGTACGCTACTGCGACTGCTACGATATTCCGCTTTTAACTTTTGTAGATGTTCCGGGCTTTATCCCTGGTCCACAGGAAGAACAGAAAGGTATCATCCGCCACGGTGCAAAACTTCTGTACGCTTACTCAGAAGCGTCAGTTCCAAAAGTTACAGTTATCACACGCAAGGCTTACGGCGGTGCATACATCGCAATGTGTTCAAAACACCTTGGAGCAGACTTTGTCTACGCATGGCCAAAAGCAGAAATTGCCGTTATGGGTGCTGAAGGTGCCATCGGTATTCTGTACGCTAAAGAAGCAGATCCAAATGTAAAGGCTCAGAAAGGTGCCGAATACAGAGAAACATTTATGACTCCGACAATCGCAGCCCAGCGTGATTACATTTCTGCCGTTATCAATCCGGAGGAAACACGCGCGCGCGTTGCAGCAAGTTTTAAATTCCTTGAAGGAAAAACTTCTACAGATTGTATCTGCAAAAAACACGGAAACATTCCGCTGTAATAAGGGTTTTGTTAAAAGCGCTCCTGCTGCGCATAAACACCGTAGCAGTCGTGCCAGATTACACCGTCACTAAAAATTACCTGGCTTAAATAAACAAAATCCAGAACATATTGCCCTGCAGTTTCTTCTGCGGGGCTTTTTATTTTAAATTCCAGGACGCACGACTGCCCCGCTTCCAGCAGGCAGTCTTTTGTAAAAACGTATTCAGTGCCGTCTTCGGTGTCCGGGTTGCCAGCGCTGTCGTAAACATTAAAGCAGACGGTAACTGCGCTGATTGTTTTCTGGCTGGTGTTGGTTACTTCAACCTGAATAACAGGTGAATCAGGCGTTCCGTAAGCTGACGGCCCTCCGGTGTCAGAGCCGTCTCCCGAAGCCCCTCCGGCGCCCACAGTCCCGTGCACCAGGCAGGGGGCTTCCAGGCCTGGAAAGGAAAGCGACGCACAGGAAGCAAACAAAGTAAAAAGCAGAAGGCTCAGCCCGAAGATGTTGAACAGTTTAAATCTTTTTTTGTCGGCCTTTCCGATGGAAGCCACTGTCGAATTGGGCGGATAATACTTTTTGATTTTAACAGGCGCCTCTTCATTTTTAAACAAAACCGAATAGGACAGAATGGATGAACACAGACTGTGCCCCGCCTTAACTCCGTGACTGAAAACCGCGTCGATATAGCAGCCGTCTCCGGTGCAGTTTATGTTCAGGCAGTCTTCGTGCCAGAAAAAAGAATTGCAGCAGTACAGATAGATTTCCATTACAAGTCCAAGCCTGTATTCCGGAACAAATGTGCTTGAACTTACACTTCCAAATGCAAGTTTTTTCTGAGTTGCAAAAACTCCGCAGGAGGCAAACTTTTTATTCAGTAATTCAATAAAATCACCGGCACCCGGATAATAAATCCCGTCAGCAGGAAAGGGATCACAGACCCTGTAGCCGAGGGTAAGCTGTCCCAGAAAATCAAAGGACACGGAGCAGGCTTCATTCTGGACAATTTCCTTTTCGCTGCAGTTTTGAAGGGTAAAAAGACACTTTCCGTCATCGTACTTAAATGACTGAATATTGCCGCGATGTTCGTAAACTCTCTGCAAAACCATGGAAGTCCGTTCGGCAGATGTGGGTAATTCACTTATTTTTATCATGCTTCCTCCTTAAAAGCCTCGGCGGCAGCCCCGCGCCAGGACGGCGCGAACCGCAATTGCAGGCTTTAGAATGCAATTGCCCATGATAAAAATTACAGGGATGTAATTTTTATCATGACTCCTTAAAAGCCCCGGCGGCAGCCGCGCGCCAGGACGGCACCCACCCACCTTATATATAGACAGTGAAATTCAAAAAACACCCACGGCTTTTTATAACATTGCGTTATATTCTGATTTGAAAAGACTTTTTTTCTGTGTTAAAATCAAGGCATGATGAAAAGTTTTATTAAAAGCCTTATCGCTTCAATCATTTTTGCTTCCTCAACACTAGCCTTTGCCCAGGAAACTTTTTCCGATCTTGATATGGTGAAGGCAGGACCTCTTATCGACTACGTTTACGACGTTTACGTGATTGGCGACGGAAGCCAGTCTTTTACAGAAAAACGCTGGATAAAACCTTTTTACATCAACCGCACGGAAACCACCTACGACCTGTGGTATTCAATCAGGAGCGCCAGCCTTTCCATGGGATACAAATATATAAATCCGGGTCAGGAAGGCTCAAAAGGCAAGCGCGGGGCCGAACCCACTGATTTTAACAAATACCAGCCGGTAACAATGATAAGCTGGTATGACGCAATCATCTGGTGCAACGCTTTAAGTGAATTATCTGGCTTTACTCCGTGCTACACTTACAACGGCCAGGTACTGCGGGACGCAACAGACACCGCAAAGTGCGATTTGTGCGAATGCAACTGGGACTGCGACGGCTACCGTCTTCCGTCCGAAGAAGAGTGGGAATACGCAGCGCGCAAAACAAAGAGCGGATTCCAGTCAGGCGACTGCATGAGCGGCCAGATTAACGAAAAAGGCAAAACTGATTATTCAATTCCGGAAGATGAATTAGGCTGGACTGCAAACAATGCGACAGCAACCCATGTGGCAGGAACCTCAGGCTCTCCTTTCAAGGAAGACGCCCCTCCAGAAGCCGGAAGCGGAAATCCTAACGGACTTGGCTTATTTGACATGAGCGGAAACGTTCTTGAATTTGTATGGGACTGGATGGCAAACTACAAGAGTTCTGAGCCGGGACAGCGTTACAACGGCCCTGAAACAGGAAGCCAGCGTGTAAGCCGCGGAGGAAGCTGGTCTGCCTACACACCGTTCTGCTATGCAGGCGACCGCTACAGTTTTGATCCCAACGAAGTTTACAACTACTTTGGATTCAGATTAGCTAAGACTAAATAATTCAGCGGATTTTACAAACCACTTATCGTCTTTTTTATCAAGTTCTGCAACTGCGTATCGTCCCTGAACCAGTGCGCCGGGATTAACAACGGTTGTGTCACCGATTTTATCTACTGCAAAACTTTCATGAATATGTCCTGTCAAAACAAGGACAGGCTGTCTCTTTTCAATAAATTGTCTCAGGCCTTCACTTCCAACGTGGAATTTACCGCCTGCAAGGTCACAGAGTGTGTCTTTTGGCGGATTGTGCATGATAAGAATAAGGTTGTTGATTTTTCCGTCTGCATCAGCGAGAGTGTCTGCTGAGTTTTCGATTATGTTCAAATCAGAAACGAGTTCTTCGTCAGTGCGTTCAAAGGGAGTAACACCCGTAAATTTTGAACCGCCGCCTGAACCTGCCAGCACAAGTGAGTCATGGAATACCATGCTACCTTCTACGCTGATGTCCTGCTTTTCAAGTTCATCAAGGAATTCTTCCTTATCGTTATTTCCGAGAACGGCAAAAATTGATTCGTGTTTTTTAAGAAGTGTTTCAAGGACAGGTTTTCCCTCGATTTTTTTTTCTACGTCGGCAAAATCGCCTGCAAACAATACAAGGTCAGCCTTTCCAAATTCACCGGCAAGTTTTTCGATGTTAACCGTGTCGCCGTGCATGTCCGAAAGTAAAAGAATTCTCATCTTACATATCCTCCATTGCCTTTTTTAAGGCAGCCATCTGCTCATGAGTTCCGATTGTGATTCGTAAAAAATCTTCGATTCCAGGGGTGTTAAAGTGGCGGACCAGAATGCCCTGCTCTTTAATTTTCTGGTAAGAAGCTTCACCGTTCAATCCGTCTTTTTTGCAGAATACAAAGTTTGTCTGGCTGTCCAGAACATACCAGCCCTTTGCGCGCAAAAAGTCGATAAATTCATCCCGTTCAAAAGCAACGCTCTTTGCACATTCAGCATAGTAGCCTGCGTCAGAGCATGCGGCAATGCCTGCCTGCTGTGCCATAAAGTCTACAGGAAAGTGGTTAAGGCTGTTTTTTACGGTCGTAATCTGATTTACGAGGGCCGGACTTGCAACAACATAACCAAGTCTTAAGCCGGCTCCGCACAGAGACTTTGAAAAAGTTCTTACGATTACAAGATTGTCAAATTCCTTCAAAAGGAGAATTGAACTTTCCCCGCCAAAATCAACGTAAGCTTCGTCTACGACAAAGACCTGGTCTTTTGGAGCGGCCTTAATCATCTGACGGATTTCTTCCCGGGTAAGGCCGAGGCTGGTGGGCGCATTTGGATTTGCAAAAATTATGCTTGAGTTATTTGCGTTTGCGTGTTCAAGCATGGTGTTTTTGTCCAGGGTCCAGTCCGCATTCAATTCAATTTTGTCCATGGGAACATTATAAAATCCTGCATACACCGGATAGAATGAATATGTATGTGCCGGAAGTACAAGTTTTTTGTCGCTGTCAAAGAATGCGTAAAAAACAAAGCTCAAAACTTCATCCGAGCCGTTTCCCACATAAATCATGTCAGGTGTAACCTCGAATGGAATTCTATCACATGGAGCAGGTTCTACCCTGCCCTGGGAGCCGTTTTTTCTTCCGCCGCTGACTTCTGCATTTACCAGAACTCCCCCTGTTTTGTTGAGCATATCAGCGATTGCAGCCTTTAACTGATTTGAATCCGGATCAGGATAGAGCGCCATTTTCTGTGCGTATTTCTGAGCCGCTTTTTTTACAGCCTTTACAACTAAAGGAGAAGGCGGATATGGGTTTTCATTTGCGTTTAATTTGATATATGGTCTGTCCTTAGGCTGTTCCCCGGGAACATAAGGATGAAGGTTCTGCATACGTTTTGCAATCATTTATTTTCCTCTGAATATTTAAATTCAACAATCTTATTTTATTGACAAATTTGCTTTATATCAAGAAAATAAATATATGGCAACAACTACATCGATAATAGTTCTGCTTAAGTTTTTTGCTGGCAGACAGAACAGCGCAATAATCGATTTCGGAGAGTTTTGCGATTACCTTAAGCGGTACTCAGAACACCATCTGGAAGAGCAACCTACACTCGTTACATATCTGTCTGATACACCTGCAGTTCTTCAAAAAGAACTGGACAAACTGGTTAACAACCGTCAGGTTCTTGAACTTGAAACGGGTCCCGATAAAAAACAGATTATAGTAATTCCTTTTTTTATTGAACGTTTTACAAAACGCTATAACGAAATAAAAGCAAATTCCCAGATTCCTTATCCTCAGGAATCTGATATTCCAAAAAAAGTTCCTAACGAAATCGTAACAAGAAAATCTGCAGCCGAGCTTATCAACAAACTTCTGGAAAAAGAAGCATTAAACGACAAAACACTTTACGGCATCGTTCTGCCCCATGACTCGCCTACAATTCTGCTTCCGTCATCAGTTTCAATCATGACACTGCTTGACTGTTCGATTCAGAAACTCCGGGGAATGCTTACAAAGGAAGAACATCACGATTACTTCCTGAAAAAGCTCACGGTGTCCAACCCCGGAAAGGAAATGACAGCCAAGAGCTTCTTTAACCGCTTTGTCCAAAATCCTGAAGCAGGTCTCCAGATGCTGCGCATGCCGGAAGATTCATTCTACTTTTTGACACAGCTTCTTTTCTTTATCAGACAGGATTACGAAAAGGTAAAGGATTATACGGCAGAAGACCTTTCAATTCTTCAGTCAGTTTACCTGATGGAAATCGCCGGTAACTTCTTTAAAAACCGCGCCCAGGAAAACAACAAAAAAGAGAATGCCCTCAGAACTCTTGAACAGCAGCTTGCCCGTCCGCCATATTACTTTACACTTGAATCAATCACAAAGTTTACAAGTAACAGCGGCGTTCCGCTTTTGGGCCAGTACTCGGAAGACGACCTCAAGGATTACCTTCACACAAAAACAACAGAAAGTGCCGCAAATGAACTTCCTGACCTGTTGGTATTTAAAACTGACGACAACAGCCGCTACTTTATCTTTAAGAACAAAGTTCTGCCTTTGATTCTGCGTCTGTGCGCAGATGCAAGGGTTACAATCCGGGAAACAATCAAAAAGAACTGGTTTGCCGTATTAAAGAATTTTGATGACCTTCCGGAAATGAAGGAACAGCCGGCATTTGAACAGCGCCTGGAAAAAGAAGTTGCAGTTCAGAGCCCGATTCTGTACGCATTATTGAATTCATCCTTCCTCCAGCTCATTAATTATGAGACAAACACCGACAGTGAAATCAGCGGAGGACGGATCACACTTTTTGAAAACGGAAAACTGATTCCATATTCAGATATTCTTTTGATGAACCGCCAGGAACTTCTGACGGATTCAAAAATTCTTCTTCCATTCTGGTACACGATTCCTGTTATCTCATGGATTATCAAGCTGATTATGCGACCGCCTAAGCCAAAGGTTCCAAAAAAGGAAAAAACATCAGCCCAGATTTACCGCGAAAGCGAAGCAGAAAAGAGCCGCAAAGATAACGAAGAAGCAGCTCTGGCCCAGAATCCCACAGTTTCTAAAAAAGTTGCCCTTCACGAAGCGGCCCGGGCTGCAGAACAGAGCCTTGTTCCTTCAAGTTCAACTTTGAACCGCGAATTAAGTTCTTATGAACACCAGTGGAACAAACTCATCGGAAAGGTTACCCACAACAACCTTACGGAAGATGTTAATTCACTCATCCGCGACTATCTTAGAAAGGTTCTCCGCACGCTCAAGGCAGAAAGCTTTACCCCGGAACGAATCGCTTCGCTGGCGGATACACTGGTAAACACTCCGGGTATGCAGAAAATCGGCGAACACGACGCCCTTCTGATGTACACCCAGCTTTATATTATCAAGCTTGTAAAGGGAATTCCTATGTAAACTTTCGCGTTAAAGCGATAGTTTACTGCGGGGAAACTTTTTTCTTCGCCCTGCCAATTATAACAATTTATTATCCGCACAATATGCCCTTTTTTAAAAATCCCGACACTATATATTATGAAGTCTGGGAGGAACTTCTTTTTCTTTTTCACCGGCCGGATTAAGGAAAAACTTTATCACGCAAAAGCGAAACAAAAAAAAGGAGTTTGCAAATGAACGCAATCAATCAGGTTATCATCGAAGGAAATTTGGTTCGTGAGCCAAGTTTTAATCAAACACCAAACGGAAAAAAAGTGTGCACTGTTCCTGTTGCCGTAAACAGATTTTACAGGGACAGCACAGGCAAGCAGGTGGACGAAGTAGGCTTTTATGATGTAGAAGCCTGGGGAGACCGCTTTACGGAAGATGTTGCAAAGGCGGCAGTTAAGGGACGGGGTGTAAAAATCATCGGCCGCCTTAAGCAGGACCGCTGGAAGGACAGCGAAGGAAAGTCAGTTTCAAAAGTGCTCATCGTCGCCGAACACATCGATTTTAAGCCGTTTTCGCCAAAAAAAGACGATCCGGGCAACGACGAACAGATTGCAAAAGACAATGCAGAGGCAGCGGCACAGGGCCTTGCCGGGGAGGCAGTTAGTTTTTAAAGTTAGCGGCGTCCGCCCCGGTTTGCACCCTTTCTGCCGTAATTGTTTTTACCGGAACGACCACGGTTATCCCGGGCCGGACGTCCCTTACCGTTTGGCTGACGGTTCTGGGAACGGGCATATGCCCGTTCCATTTCGTCACGCTCAGCGGCAGCTTTATAGGCTTCCATTTTTTCCGGATTGTAGAATCCGTCTTTCCAGTTAAAGCGGTCAGATTCCGGGACAGGCTGCTGTTTAACGAGGCTTGTCATTACAAGTTTGGTTTCTGCGCGGGTAACCTTTGTACGGCTAAAGTCGATGAGAATTCGCTTAAAGCCTTCTTTTTTAAGACCTGCTGCCTTATCAACGATACTGAACGGATTTTCGCTCATTACAAATGAACCGTCCGGGTTTGAAAGTACCTTGAACGGCATTTCCTTTTTGTCCCAGAAGTACATGAATTCATAACTTTCGGGAAGCATAAAGCGCATGCGGAACAATGCAGGATAGCCGTAAACGGTTATCATAACCCTGTCCCTTACATTCTTTTCAAAGGTATCAAGAAGGTTGTTATGTGAATTTTCAATCGGTGTGATAAA
>DLYJ01000159.1 GCA_003447785.1 Treponema sp. | reverse complement strand
CACCGGCACAATATGCGTCTCCGGATCCGATACGGTCAACTACATCAATATCTTTGTACGGTTCTTCGTGGAAGAATTTGTCCAGGCGCTTCAGATACACTGTAGAGGTAAATGAATGAACTTTTGGACTTATTACTTCACGCTCAGATGAGGCAATCAACTGAATGTTGGGGTATTCACGGCAGAATTCGCGGTGCATGTCCTGCAAAGTGCCTGTCTTCTTGAACATGCGGCGGCAACTTTCCTCTGAGATAAAGAGAATATCGAGATATGGAAGAATCTGTTTGATTGTTGTACGGGCTGTGTCTTCATCCCAAAGGTTTGCGCGGTAGTTAACGTCAAAAGCAATCTGAGCGCCTGCTGCCTTGAATTTCTTAATCATATCGATTGCAAGGGTGCGTGTTGCTTCTGAAAGGGCAAGTGTAATTCCTGATGTATAGAACATACGGGTCTTGCCGTAGATGTCTTGTGGAATTTCTTCAGGCTTGATTTTAGTGATTGAAGAATGTTTGCGGTCATAAACTACAGTCGGCTTGCGCGGATAAGCGCCGTTCTCGTAGTAGTAAACGCCAACGCGGGCCTCAGGTGATTTATCAAAAATAATGTAGTCGTCACTTACACTTGAAGAACGAATACGGTTTTTGATAAAAGTACCCAGCTGGTTGTGTGGCAGGCGAGTTATGATTGCGGTTCTCAAACCAAGCAGTGAAACTCCTGATGCAACGTTTAATTCGGCACCGCCTGCGTGTTTAGTAAATGTATTGGATTTGTTAATCAATTCATTTACAGGTGGAGAAAGTCTAAGCATTGTTTCTCCGAATGTAATCAAATCAAACTCTTTCTGTTCCATAAAAATTCCTTGTAAAAAATTACGTTTATAGTTTACTCTTAAACGCAGATATCAACAAGACTTTTAATAATTTTTTCTACTTTGTGGACTTTTAATCCGGTCTAGAATATACTAAATATATGGCAAAAAAGGAAAAAAAGACTAATCAAACAGGGCTTGCTCTGGCCTGCTGGATTCTCGGATTTTTAATTCTGCTGATTGTATTTTTAGTTAAGCAGGACGAAATATATTCAAATTTAAAAACTACACGATTCTTTGAACGCATTTTTGGTTCAACTCCTGAATTTATCGCTAATCACGAAGTAAAAGAGGAAGCACAAAAAGAAGAAGAGGAAACAATTATTACCCTCAAGACAGAAGAGCCTGTAAAAACTCCGGTTGAACAGACTGCCCCTTCAGCAACCGTTAATGTTCCGAAAGAAGAGCCAAAAGTTCAATCAAAAACTGAGGAAAAGGAAACTTCCAAATCAGAAACGGTAGCTCAGATTAAAAATGAAGAAAAACCTAAAACCGAAAACAAGGTTGAACAGCCTAAACCTGTTACAAAAACCGTAGTTAACCAGAAACTTTATTTTGTTTACATCGGCGAAGACGGTGTTGTAAGCCGAAAGGTAATTACCCGCGAAGTTGAAAAGAATGACAGTCCCCTTGTTACAAATATTAATCTTCTGCTCAAGGGTCCTGATTCAAGCGAGGCAAACAAGGGATATAAAACACTCATTCCGCCGGGCACCAGGCTGTTATCCGCCTATGTTCGTGACGGAGTTGCATTCCTTAATTTTAATGAAGAATTTGAATTCAACAGGATTGGAGTTGACGGTTACCTTGCTCAGCTAATGCAGATTGTTTATACGGCAACTGAGTTTTCAACAGTTAAGAGTGTTCAATTTTTGATTGACGGTCAGAAAAAAGAATATCTTGGCAGCGAGGGCGTCTGGATTGGGAGCCCCCTTTCCCGCACAAGTTTTTAGTTTACTGAATAGGATTTAAGAATTTTATCAAAGTATTTGGCGTTTGCTTTATACGCGCCATAGAATACTGTAAAAGTTAAAATTGCAATTGAATTGTCATCGAGTTTTTTAATGATTTTGTAGTCTTTTGTAAAACTCTTTGAAATATCGTTGTAAAAGATATTTGTATAGGTTGTTCCGTTTTTGCCTTCTGAAATCTGCATTGATTCAATATAAGGATATGATTCCTGTCGGCCGAGAATCATGGAACGTTTAAGATTCTGCATTGTAAGTTCTACGGTCTCTGCAGTGGAAGGAATTATGTCCATTGCAAGGACTCCTGATTTTGAAAGATTGTAAAGGTTTTCGGCAGACGCCTCCCAGTTTGAATCAAGATTGATTTTCTGAACATGCTTTTCGTCTTTCTTATAAGAAACCTTAAGTTTGGATGGTTTTTTCTGCAGGGACAAATTATGATCATCTTCAGTTTTAAGAGGAAGCCCTGTAAATGCTGCAAAACTATCATCCTGAGAAGAAGTTAACTGACCTGCAGTAATCAGTGAAAATACTGCTTTTCCGTCTTTATTAAAAATTTTCTGAATATTAAAAAGGGGAACTACAGGATTGAATAAAATGTTTACGTAACCGCCAAACTGTTCGTATTCCTGTTCAATTGTCTGTGATTGATCGATAATTCCTGCCTTAGAGCGGCGTGAGTTAAGCTCATAAAGCATGTCGTGAAGATAATTGATTAAATCCGTGTCTTCAGGTGTAACGGTTGTTAAAATGCGTTCACCTTTTAATTCAATGTGTTTTTTAGCAGGATCAAGGGAGAACAGAATATAAACATCTTTTTTTGGCTGCATCGGATATGAATCAAGTACGGCCGGTGCAAAGTAACGCAGGCCCACACTGGACTCGTCAAAATAAACGATTCCAAAGTAGGACTCCCGTTCAAACGAATAATCCCTGTAAAAAACAAACTGACCGGAAGCATCAGGTAAACTCTGGGTAACTCCCGGCAGTGCAAATGCGGAATAAAGTGCACCCGTTACAAATAATAAAACAGTCAGAAAAAGTTTATTTTGTCGTAAAAAGTGCATCTTATTCATTTTAAGCATTTAACTCCGCAAGTGCGTTTCTAACGAATTCTTCAGCTTTTTTTGCTACGTCGTCAGCCGGAACAAGTTCAGCTTCCTGTGCGGCTCGCGGTTTGAATTCAACATTAGGAAGATTTTTATCACCAACTGTGATGCGCAAAGGAATACCAATCAGTTCCATATCGGCAAATTTAACACCAGGGCGTTCATTGCGGTCATCGAGAAGAACTTCGATTCCTGCCGTTGTGAGCTGGTCATAAATCTTGTCTGCAACTTCTTTCATCTGTCCGTCATAGCGGATTGGAACGATACAAACCTGGAAAGGTGCAACTGACATTGGCCAGATGATTCCTTTTTCGTCGTTGTTCTTTTCGATGATTGAAGCGAGGGTGCGGTCAACACCGATTCCGTAACAGCCCATTGTAGGTTCCTGCGGCTTTCCGTTCTGGCCGAGGAAAGTTACGTGCATTGATTTTGTGTATTTGTGTCCCAGCTTGAAGATGTGTCCAAGTTCGTTACCTTTTTTCTGGTAGAATGTTCCGCCGCAGCATGCACATTTGTCGCCTTCTTTTACTGTGCGCAGGTCCGCATTGATGAATGGCTTAAAGTCACGCATCGGTTCTACGTGTCTGATATGGAAACCTTCTTTTCCTGCACCGGCAATTGCGTCGTGCATCTGGGCTTCTCCGTCTTTTACAACAGAGTAGTCTACGATGAGCGGGCATTTTGCTGTGATTGGACCCACAAAGCCGTGTGGAGCGCCTGCGTATTCGAGAACTTCTTCTTCTTCTGCAAGTACAACTTCGCTTGCCTTGAGTGTTGCTGCAAGTTTTGCTTCGTTTACATCAAGGTCTGCACGAATCAGAACACATGCGTAGGAAAGCGGGTAATAATCGCCTGCAGGGTCCTTTACTTTCTTGAACTTATCTGCGCCTGTTGCATCGGATAAATCGAGACCTGAATTGATTACGCGGTAAATGAGTGCTTTGATGAACATTTTTGGTGATTCGTCAAAGAATTTTTCCATGTCTTGGATTGAGAAAACATTTGGAGTTGCAACTTCTTCTATCGGCAAATCAGTTTTTGCAGGTTTTTCGCCTTTTTTGTTTACTGATTCGTCTGGAGCACACTCGGCTTTTTCAACGTTTGCGGCATATCCGCATTTTTCGTTTGGACAGATAATGAGAGTGTCGTCTCCGATCGGGCTTTCTACCATGAATTCTTCTGAGCCTGAACCACCCATTGCACCAGAATCGGCGCGAACAGGGATGATTTTGAGTCCCAGGCGCTTAAAGATGCGGAAATATGCTTTTTCGTATTCGTTGTAGGATTCATCGAGGGAAGCATCGTCCGCATTCATTGTGTAAGCGTCCATCATGATGAACTCGCGGCCGCGCATTACGCCGTAACGAGGGCGGATTTCGTCGCGGTATTTTGTGTTAATCTGATAGAGGTTTACAGGAAGCTGTTTGTATGAATCGAGAGCATCCCGGACAATTGCAGTGTATGCTTCTTCGGCAGTTGGAGAAACTACCATGTCCTGTTCAGCGCGGTTTTTTGCCTTGAGCATCTGAGGGCCCATGGTTTCCCAGCGGCCTGATTCTTTCCAGATTTCACCGGGAACGATTACTGTTGATTTGAATTCAAGTGCGCCTGAGGCGTCAAGTTCTTCGCGGATAATGTTTTCGAGTTTGTATAGTGAGCGAACACCAAGAGGAAGGTAAGTGTAAAGTCCGTTTCCAAGTTTGCGTGTAATGCCTGCTCGGAGCATGAGTTTGTGGCTGGCAATAACTGCTTCCGAAGGTGCTTCGCGAAGCGTTGAAATATAGAATTTTGAAGTTTTCATAAACCTTATTTTATTAAAATTCACAAGGTTTTACAACGGTACAGTTTTTGAGGGCGCTTGTACAGGGAGGGGCTTAAAAGGCAAAAAAAAGGGGCTGTTCAGTAAGTATGAGTCATTGCCGTGCTAGACACGGCAATCTCCTGTATTGTAATAAATTAGATTTTCGGGTCAAGCCCGAAAATGACACTTTTTGAACAACCCTTCAATAAATTACATGTTTACGTTTAAGTGGCGTGGAAGACCATCAACCATAATCGGGCTAAGTTCAGCCTGAATCAGAGGACGGATGTAATGCACCAGGTCGTTTGTTACATAATCGTCATCAGTAATCCATTCCAGAGGAACTTTCTTTTCTACGTTTGCAATGTCGTGAACATCGTGTGTTTCTGTAATACACATATACGGATCATCAGAAACGCGTTTAAGAACTACAACCTTTCCTGATTCACCTTCGAATGCGGCCTTAACTGCAGCACCGCCTACGTTAAAGGCTTCTGTGATGTCTGTGCGGCTTGTCATGTGTGCGGCACAGCGCTGGAGTGTTGATAATTCGATTGCCCGGGATTTTACGCCCAGATCAGCGGCAATGCGGTTTGAAAGGTATTTTGCAGAACCTGACATCTGTTTGTGACCGAAAGCATCCACAAATTCAACATGGTCTGAAAGTTCAAATACATAACGGCCATCAGCAACTTTGATACCTTCGCTGATTGCGATTACGAGGGATTTGTTGTTTTTAAGAAGTTTTTTAACAGTTGCCATAAAGTGATCAATGTCAAAAACTTTTTCAGGAAGATAAATCAGGTCTACGCCTTCACAGTCATCGCTCTTGGCAAGGGCAGCGGCGGCGGTAAGCCATCCTGCGTTACGACCCATGATTTCTACAACTGTAACTGTCGGATAGTCATAAACAAGACCGTCGCGGATAATTTCTTTCATTGTTGCGGCAATAAACTTTGCGGCAGAACCGTAACCAGGTGTGTGGTCTGTTACTGCAAGGTCATTGTCGATTGTTTTTGGAACACCCATAAACTTGATGCTGCTGTTGATGATTTGTGCATAGTCAGAGAGCTTTTTGATGGTATCCATTGAGTCGTTTCCACCAATGTAGAAAAAGTATTCGATATCAAGTTCCTTGAGGATTTTAAAGATTTTGTCGTAAGTTGATTTATCAGCTTCAATTTCCGGAAGCTTAAAGCGGCATGAACCAAGATATGAAGAAGGAGTGCGTTTAAGCAGATCGATGTCCATTGTTGTGCCGATTTTTTCTGATAAATCGACATATTGTTTGTCCAAAAGACCTTTGATTCCGTGAAGCATACCGTAAACTTTTTTGGCTCCACGGTCTTTAGCTGTTTTATAAACTCCTGCGAGAGAAGAATTGATTACAGAAGTCGGTCCACCAGACTGACCAACGATTACATTACCAACCATAAATAAACTCCATTGTTTAATTAATGTCTTTAAAGACAAATTCTATTTTTAATTTTATCACTAATTTTTATAAATACAAGTAAAACAAAAAAAACCAGCTCCAAAAATAAGGAACTGGTTTATAAATCAGCGTGTTAAGCTAATTATTACGACGGCTGTTTACCGATGTAAGCGAGGATACCACCATCAACGTAGAGGATGTGTCCGTTTACAGCGTTAGAAGCGTCTGATGCCAAGAATACTGCAGGTCCTGCAAGTTCTTCTGCATCGAGCCAGCGTCCAGCCGGTGTTTTAGCACAGATGAACTGGTCGAATGGATGGCGGCTGCCATCTGGCTGTCTTTCGCGAAGTGGTGCTGTCTGTGGTGTTGCGATGTATCCAGGTCCGATACCGTTACACTGGATGTTTGCTCCACCGTATTCAGAACAGATGTTGCGTGTGAGCATCTTAAGACCACCCTTTGCAGCTGCGTAAGCAGATACAGTTTCGCGTCCGAGTTCTGACATCATAGAACAGATGTTGATGATTTTTCCGTGTCCCTTTTTGATCATTCC
>DLYJ01000021.1:1047-7541 GCA_003447785.1 Treponema sp. | reverse complement strand
TTAAAATTCAGGCCTTTCCAAATTCAACCGTAAAATACATTCAAAAAGACGGAAAGAAAACTGAGTTTTTTACGGGCCTGCGCCCAAAGACTTTTAATTCAATTTATGAATCCGACATTTTTATCAACACTTCGCCTTTTGCAGGTAAGGACGGCTCCTGGAACATATGGGCAAAACTTACTTCAACAAGAAAGATTGTAGGCATCCACAAAGTTGAAGGAATTGAATACGCCCCACCGGTTCAATCCTACGCTGCCCTGTGTTTTTTACGGGGCACTGAGGGGTTTTCTGCTCACATCCTGCCTGCTCAAACCAGAGAGTCCCTTGCCGGATTTGAATACGCTTTCGGAGGCTTTTTTTCGATTTTACAGGATGGCGTAATTCAACACTTTGAATACATCAGCCATGATTCAAGAACTGCCTGCGGAGTTTCAAAGGACAAAAAAACACTCTACCTCCTGGTTGTGGAGGGCGAACAGCTTTCAAAAAGCCGGGGACTATCCTACCCGGAGTGCGCCGTAATCTTTAAGGCGATGGGAGCCAATGACGCAATGCAGATGGACGGGGGCGGTTCTGCCAGCATGTACGTGGACAAAAAAAATGTTCTTTCGTATACAGTGAGACGATATAATGCTTCGTTTTTAGGCTTTAGTTTTCAGAGATAAAACGGCACTTTTAATTGACAGTAAACTCAAGATAAAATAAGATAGTTACCTATGGGGATTGTAACAAGTCAACAGATTACAAAATACTACGACCAGTATCGCGACACAGAAATTACATTCACAAAGGACATAATACGCGCAATCGGACTTGACCCACGCCAGATTTATGTCAAGTGTAATAACGGACAATGGCCTTGCATCATCAACTCTACATCTTTCCAGCATTCAAAAATCATCGTTGGAACAAAGGGTGGTGCGTTTCAGTCTCTATCCAACAAAGACACAACAGGTATCAACATCCGCTTCTGTTTTTTTGAAACAGAAAACCAGCTGATGAGTTTTTTCGTAGCAGGCCGCGTTACAAGCATTGTACCGTACATGAATTCAAAAGACCTTGCTATTGTTACAATTACTTTTACACAGCGTCCGCCTGATGACTTAATCGAAGTTATCGGACGCCTTCTCGAAGCAAATTCAAACGCAATCCGCCGCCGCGAAGAGCGTATTATCCTGAATGAAGATTCAAAACGAAAACTCGGCCTTGTAAAGGAAGAAGCAATTATTATGGTTCAGGGCGTTCCGCGCCACTGTATCGTACGCGACCTTTCTTTTTCCGGGGCAAAGATTATTCTTCTCGGACTTTCCCAGTTCCTCACAAACAAACCTGCAACACTACGTCTGGAATTTGAAGATCCTGACGAAGTAATTCAATTGAACGGTGCAATTGTTGCCGCAGAACTTATCGAAGGCCGTAAAGACATCGTTGCCGCAAGCATGAGTTTTTCAGAAAAGATGGTTCCTCTTTCTTACAAACTTCACGTAAACAACTATCTTACGGCTGTACGCAAAACACAGTTGTCTGCAAGCGACCAGATTGCAATGCAGAGAGCCGCACAGGCAAGAGCTGCTGCACAGGCAGCACAGGCTGCACAGCAGACACAAAAGGCAGGTCCGGCACAAGGTGCACCTGCTCCACAGAGCAATCAGAACGGCGGAAATTAGTTTTCCGCTTTAGTTTAATTATTATTACAGGTAATTATTATGAATCCCTCAAATCCATTAGACACAGTTTATTTTATCAATTTTAGTGATGACGTTAAGCTTTCCGGCAAAGGAATCCACATTGACCCGACCATTCCCCTTCCTGTCCAGAAAAAGGACAAGGACGCTCCGGGAACATTCAACATGAAGGAACTTACAGAAGAACAGATTCTCGCAGGTCTTCTGACAATCATGGCTTACGACAGTGACAACAAAAACATTCTGTACTACCGCTCGCTTTTAAAGAATGCAAGGCCAAACCTCAAAAAAGAAATGACCGAAGCCGCAATCCTCAAAACAAAAAACGAAGACTGGGACATGGCCGAAGAACTTTACGCAGTTTTGCGCGGTTACGACCCGGAAGACGTTCCGACAATTTTGAATTCAGCACTTTTCTTTGACCAGAGGGCCGATTCATACAGAAGGAACGGACTTATCGAAGACGCTGACGCTTACGATGACGAAGCACTTCACTTTTACAAGATGGCAATGGACAACGAACCTGCAGTTCCGGACGCTTTCTTTAACAGCGGATTTTTCTATCTTAAACAGTACAACTTTGCAGAAGCAAAAAGCTGTTTTGAAACATACCTTGCCCTCACCTGCGACGAGACAGACGACTCAATGGGCGAAAACGGTCTTTACAAAAAGAACCGCGCACAGCAGTTAATCAACCAGATTAATAACCGCAACATGGACGACGACCACTTCAGGGCCGCCCACAAACTCATTACAAACGGCGAAGAAGAAAAAGGTTTAGAAGAAATCCGCGCATATTTACAGAAAAATCCAGATGTATGGAACGCGTGGTTTATGCTTGGCTGGGGCCTGCGCCGCCTTGAACGCTACGAAGACGCAAAAAAAGCATTTGAAAAGGCACTCACCCTGGACGGCGGAGAAACAGCCGACACTTACAACGAACTTGCAATCTGCTGCATGGAAGAAAACGACCTTCCAAAGGCAAAAAAATATCTGGAAAAAGCACTTGCAATGGACAGCGAAAACACCAAGATTATTTCCAACCTGGGTTACATCGCCCTCAAGGAAGGTAATCCGGCCCTTGCAGCCAGTTACTTCCAGACCGTTCTTGAATACGACCCTAACGACAAAATCGCTCTTGCCGAACTTAAAAATATGGACGTCTAATTTTTATGTGCACAAGTTTGAGTTTTAAGCAGAAAGTTTTTCTTTTCCTTTCCGTAATTGAATTAACCGTGCTTTCTTCGTGCTCGGCTCAAAAGCTTGCGGTAAAGGATTTTATGATTCAAAAAGCAGACGGCTCCCAGGTAAAAGTCAGCTGCGAAATGGCAGTAAAACCGGAAGAAAGAAACTTTGGCTTTATGGAACGGAAGCATATTCCCGACGGGACAGGCATGCTCTTTGTTTTTGAAAACGACCAGTTTTTAAGCTTCTGGATGAAAAACACGCCTCACCCGCTTTCAATCGCATACATCGACAGCAGCGGCCGTATCCGCGACATCTTTGACATGACTCCCTTCAGCCTGCAGAACATCAACAGCACGGTCAGCGTACGCTACGCCCTGGAAGTTCCTCAGGGCTGGTTCAAAAAGAACCGAATTAAGATAGGAGATAAAGTTTTAGGTCTGTAAAATTACAGGCCGGACAGAAAGTCTTCGACGGATTTTTCTTCTACAGTTTTCTGAACTGAGCTTTCGTCCTGCATTCTGTTAAAGGCGCGTGCATCAATGTACTTGAGGGTCAGCGGGCGTTCAAGGCTCATCATTACATCATCATCCTTCCATTGCGAAAACTGGGGCGAGATTTTGTCAGGATTACCGTACTTGCCCTTCAATGTGCTGAATACGGAAAAATGGTCGAGTTTTTTAGGATTTAAATTCAGGGTTATTGAAAAAAGTTTTTCGTCCACAAACTGGAACCAGCAGCGGCCAAAAAACGAATAGGGATTTCTTGTTGAATCAGTTTCGATTAAAACCTGTTTTGTCTGAGGTGATAAAGAAACGTCCCTGTCTCCACGGTAACCGAAGTCGCTGTTCTTTTTTAATTCATTCTTTACTTCGTCTACAGACATTCCGAGCCTTATTGAACCATAGCCTGCCGGAAGTGCAAAACTAAAAAGAGAAATAGAAAAAAGCGTGATAAACAAAAGACGGAATTTCATTAAAACTCCCGGGCAGACAAAATTACTTGCGGCACTGCTTGCGGTAGAAGGCAGCCTGTTTTATGATTTCCAGACAATCCGGAACAAGAATCTTGTTTTCTACAAGTTTTACATGAGGATCCATCATAAACTTGTGAAGGTAAAGTGCCTGTTCCTGCTGTGTAAGACCGCACATTGTTGCAATATCCTGGGGAGTAATATCTGTCTGGAATGAAGTCTTGTTTGAAATTGCAATTTTCGCTTTTTCAACCTGGAGGGCGAGCATATCAACCATCTTTTCTACAGGGTCTGTAAGCTGAGAGTTTGCAAGCTGTCTCTGCATAACGAAGATGCGTTCTGCCAGTGTTGTTGTAAGGCGGGCAATCAGCTGAGGCTGAGTTGCAACCATCTGGTTAAAGTTCTGGCGGTTAACTGTCATCAGGCGGCATTCTTCTTCTGCGATTGCGCTTGCTGAACGCGGCTTGTTTTCAAGCAGGGCCATTTCACCGAACATATCGCCTTTTTTGAGGATTGCCAGTGTAACTTCTGTTCCGTCCACAATTTTGGAAATCTTAACCTTTCCGTCCTGGATAATGAACATGTCGGCACCGCTCTGGTTTTCTGACATAATCATCGTATCTTTAGGATAAACCCTTAAAAGGTCCTGGTTTGATTCAAAATAAACGGCACGGCTCTGACCGCGCAGCGCCTGAAATCTCATTTTTGCGTTGTTGACATTTGAACCAAGGGGATTTGACTTGATGTACTGATAATATGCGTAAATTGCGATGCTCGGCTGCTTGATTTTGTCGTAATAAGAGGCAACCTGATAAATCTGTTCTGCTGACTGTGCGGCCGAGTTATTCAATGTAGCCTGCATCAGGGTATCATTCATGGAACGCATGCGGTTTGCGAATGTACGGATAATTTTCATAGCTACAGGTGTGTTGCGTTCAATCAGTTCAGGGTACTGGTCACGGCGGACAGAAATACATACAACGTCTGTCAGAGCTACGGCTGTATCAATCTGTGTGTGGTTTGACATGCAGGAAACTACGCCTACGAAGTCACCCGGTCCAAGAATTTCAGGCTGCTGGCCCGGAATCTGATTTTCTCTCTGGGATCTTACCTTACCGCACTGAATGATGTAAAAAATATCGTTCTGAGGTTTTCCTTCAACAACGATGTATGAACCCTGTCTAAAATTAACAAACGATAACTGCAGCAATTTATCCACCTATAATTAGTCTTCTCCAGTATAAGGGGCACAAAATTCTTTGTCAATGAATAAAACTTCTTGTTTTAATTGAATTCCATGCTTTTTATACACTTCATTTTTTATCAGTTCCACAAGTGCAAGCACGTCTTTATATGTGGCTTTGCCTTCAGGATTGATAATAAAATTTGCGTGCCAGGGAGCAACCTGAGCACCTCCCACAGTTTTGCCCTTAAGACCGCATTCATCAATCAGGCGGCCGGCAATTTTATCCCCGTCATTTTTAAATACACTTCCGGCACTTGGAGCCTTAAAGTGTCCCTTTTCCCGGCGGCTTGCAATTGTAGCCTCGCTCAAACTTTTGTCAAAACCTTCTGTCACCGAAAATTCTGCTTCAAGAATGATTTTCTTTCCGTCGTTGAAAGGGCTTACCTTGTATGCCCAGTCAGCAGGATTCTTTTTATATTCCTTAATTTTAAAATCATCTGTATCAAGATAAGTTACATTCAAAAGTCTTGAATCCGTCGATAATCCGAAGCAGCTTGCGTTCATAAAAAGCGCCCCGCCCACAGTTCCGCTCAGGCCCGTAAAAGGTTCAAAACCTCCGAGATTCTCCCGTTTACAGAATTGAATTACACCCGCCCAGACGGCACCGGCGCCGACCTTTATGGTTTTACCGCCCTCCAGCCCGGATTGAATTGAATTCAATTTTCTCGTGCAGATTACGACATCGATTCCTTCATCGCAGAAGATTACGTTGCTTCCGCCGCCGAGGACAAAGAATTCAATTTTGCCCTCAATACAGCATTTTAAGGCATAGACGAGGCTTTCAGAGTCTGCTGGTTCAATAAAAAGAGACGCAGGTCCGCCCACATTCATCGATGTATGTTTTGAAAGTTTTTCATCGTGCAGAACGCTGCCTCTAAAATTATTGCTGTCATTGAACAGAAGTTCAAAATTCCGTAAAATCATAGTTAACCTTGTCTTTTATCCTTTATTAAAAATCGGCTTTTTAAGGGTCGGGGTTTAGGTAAAGTTGACCGGACAAAAATTCAACACGTAAGGAATTACATATGGGATTGAAAGTATTTAACACAATGGGCAGAAAAATGCAGGACTTTGAAAGCGTAAAACCGGGCTTTGTAGGTTTTTACGGCTGTGGTCCCACAGTTTACAATTACGCCCACATTGGAAATTTGAGGGCATATGTATTTCTGGATGTGCTCGACAAAACCCTCAGCTACCTGGGTTACAAAATCAAACACGTAATGAACATCACTGACGTGGGACACCTTACGGGAGACGCTGACGACGGCGATGACAAAATGGTAAAGACCGCCGAAGAACGCCACCAGTCCGTTCTTGATGTAGCAAAATTCTACACAGACGCTTTTATGGCTGATATTGACGCCCTCAACATCCGTCATCCGGACGTAATCTGCAAGGCAACTGA
>DLYJ01000021.1:0-893 GCA_003447785.1 Treponema sp. | reverse complement strand
ACATATCCGGATTACGGAAAACTTGCAAATCTTGACCTGGACAGCCTAGTTGCGGGAAAGGGAAAGCGCAAGGTTGTAGTTGTTGACCAAAATAAACGCAACCCGGGCGACTTTGTCCTGTGGTTTACAAAATCCAAATTCGAAAATCAGGCAATGACTTGGGACAGCCCGTGGGGACGGGGTTATCCGGGATGGCACATCGAGTGTTCTGCAATGAGCATGAAGTACCTGGGAAAGCACATCGACATCCACACTGGCGGAATCGACCACGTGCCTGTTCACCATACAAACGAAATTGCCCAGAGTGAAGGAAGCTTTACGGAAGAAGAAAGAAAAGAAGGTCCGTGGGTAAAATACTGGATGCATAATGAATTTCTGATTCTTGAAGGCGGAAAGATGAGCAAGTCTTCAGGTCACTTTATCACGCTCCAGACAGACCTTCCTCCTGAAAAAGGATATTCCCTCAAGTCAAAGGGCTTTGAACCGCTGGACTACAGATTCTTCCTCCTGGGTGGACACTACCGTAAGCCACTTCTCTTCTCCCTCAACGGGCTTGAAAGCGCCAAAAACGGCCGCGCCGCATTGAACGAACGCGTTGCAAAACTCATTAATAAAGCAAACAGCGAAGAAAAGCTCGGTCTTACAAAAGAAAACTTTGCAAAAAAACTGGAAAAACTTTCAAAGGAAACTGAACCTTCCAAAAACCTCATCCGCTTTAAGGAAGGACTTGAAAACGACCTTGCAACTCCGATTGCACTTTCTGCACTGCAGATGGCTTCTAACGGAAAGGGTCAGAAAGCAGGTGAAGCCCTGGCAGATATTTTTGTGATGGAAAAAGTTCTTTCGCTGGATGTACTCAAAAACGGATTTGAAATTGCAGAAAAACTTGCAAA